>JAAYCX010000024.1 GCA_012729555.1 Acidobacteriota bacterium | reverse complement strand
GGCCGCGCTCCGCCAGGTGCCGCACCACCGGTTCGGTCTCCCCCGGCCAGCCGAGTTCATCGTTGAAGGGCTCGACGAAGAAGGTGGCGCCGAGGCGCGAACGCTCGAGGATGTCGCAGATCAGGGGGATCCCCAGCCTTCGCCCACCGTATTCCCCCATCATCCCGAGCCGGGGCGGGACCGGCCGGAGGTCCGGATTTTGCCAGGCCCCTCCCATGCTGCATTCCACGTCGAAGGTGATCAGGACTCCGGGCTGCATGGACCCTCTTTTCAGTTCACGATTTCGTGGCTGCGCGCACCCAGCTTCTTCAGCATCTGCTTGAAATCGACGTAAAACGGCTTCGGGTCGGAAAGCAGGAGCGAATCGTCCTTGGTCCAGGGGCCGCTGTGCCACAGGATCGTCAGCGCGGCTCGAACCCGGCTCAAGTGCGTCTGCCCCGGCGGCAGTTCGTCTCGCCGCATCTGCCCCAGGAACCAGTTGGCGTCCCCCCCGAGGATGCGGCTGCGCAGGCCGAGCTTGTACCCCGTCTTCTGCATCTTCTCCGGTTCGAAATGGGTCTGCCACAAGTTGAAGGGGGCCTCGAAACCGGCCCGGACCACCGTCGGCAGCCCGCCGCTGAAACGGGGATTGACCTCGAGGAAGATGTATTTGCCGGTGGCCGGGTCGTAATGGTACTGGACTCCGGCGATCCCCTGCCAGTTGAGCGCCTTCAGGAGTTTGACCGTGTCGTCGATCACGGGCTGGTGGTGGCAGCTGATCCGCTGCACCGTCACCCCGCCGGCCAGCGGCATGTGGTGCTCGCCGATGTAATCGCCGGTCATGAACATCTCGCCGTCGTGCATCAGGATCTGCACATGCTCCTCGGCGCCGGGGTGGTACTCCTGCACCAGCACGTTGTAGGCGAAGCTTTCGAACTGCCGGTACCATTTCATCAATTCGTCGAGGTTGCGCGCGTAGGCGGCCTTGAGCGGCACCTTGCCGTCCGACACGTTCTGCTTCCGGGTGCGGATCACCAGGGGGAATTCAAGGGTGGATTCCGGTCCGCTTTCCATCAGCTCGTCGAGCCGCATCCCCCTGGCAGCCGGAATCCCCAGCTTCAGGCAGAGGTCGTGGACATAGTCCTTGTCGGTGGCCTTGTCGAAGCATTCGCGGGAGGGGGAAAAGAGATGAATCCCCTCAGCTTCGAGCCGGTCGCGCATGGAAATCAGCCGGTTGTGGAAACCCTCCGAAACCGGCATGATCGAACCGACATCCAGCCTGCGCGCAAGCGCCAGGATCTCCTCGTCAAAACCTTCCTGGTCCGGCTTGTGGTCGAGGAGCCAGGAACTGGCACAGTAACGGCTGTGCGCGGACTGACCATTGACCGTGTTGGTGATGGCGTGGGTTTCCAGTCCGTTGCGCGCCAGGCTGCGCACCACCCACAACCCTACTTGGGTGTCTCCCACAATCGCCAGTACCCGGCGCTGACGGTCCGGCTGTACCCTTTTCCGGTTGATCGACCTGACCTGTTTCATTCCCTCTCCGTTTCATCCTGCAACCACACACATCGACAGGGGCAGGCCGATCGATGAGTTTCCGCACCCGCCCAGCTTCCTTCGAGCCAGGAGCCCCTCCGCCCGCCGCCCTGTCGCATGAATCCGTAAAACATATAAATACAGTCAAATAGACCGAAAAACCTCCCGCACCTCCTCCGCCACCCGCTTCCAGGAGCGCACCCCGCTTTGGCGCGCGACCTCACGGGGATCCCACTCGCGGCCCAATACCTCGGCGATGGCATCGCCGAGCGGGCCTTCCTGCCGGACCGGAACGATCCGCCCTGCCTCCGGGACCGGCAGGATATCGGGCACCGCCCCCACTTCGGTGGTGATGGCCGGGATGCCGCAGGCGAGGCTCTCCAGTACGGCATTCGGGCACCCCTCCCTATAGGAGGCGAGCACGCTGGCATCCGCGGCGCTGAAATAAAGGGGAATTCTATCATAGGGCTGGGGCCCCGGCAGGATGAGCCTCCCATCCACTCCCGAGGCGCGCGCGAGCTCGCGCAGTCCCTCCACCGTCCCCCCCTGGGCTTCCCCGCCGACAATCACCAGGCTCACGTCCTCGGGCAAGCGTGCCAGGGCACGGATCATCTCGTGGTGCCCCTTGCGCGCACCCAGGTGGGCGACGGTGACCAGGAGCCGCCCCTCCACCGGAAGACCAAGCCGTTGCCGGCAATCGGTGCGTTCGCGCGGGTGGAAGTGATCGAGATCCACCCCGTTGGTGATCACGTGGAGCCTGCGTCCGTCCGCGCCCAGCTTCAGGGCCTCGTCCGCCATCCGGGAGGAGACGCTGATGACGGCGGCCGCCCCCGCGAGCGCCCGGGCGCACTGGCGCGCCTGCGCCGGAATCTTCAGGCATTCGTAGATCTTGCCCCGCAGGGTGATGGCGTAGGGGATACCCAGTTCCTGCGCAAGCGCTGCGACGGCCACCCCGTCCGGCCAGATGAAGTGGGCGTCGAGCAGGTCGGGGCGCCAGTCCCGGCAGAACTCTTTCAGCCAGCGGCTCACCCCGCGCGCGTAGAAGCGGGCGTCGCCGTTCTTCAGGAACCCCGGGAGGTAGAAGAAACCGGGCCGGTGGACGGTCAGGCCCTGCCATGGCGCCGGCCCCGCAAGGAGCGGCCTCGGCTTCAGGAGCGGAAACCAGGGGACGGGCGAGCAGACCTGAAGCGCCTCCAGTTCCGCCAGCGCCGCCAGCCGCTGCTGGACAAACACCCCCCAGTTGGGATTGCGCTCGCTGGGAAAACAGTAGGAAAAGGACAGAATGTTCACGGGCCACCCTTCCGCGGAATGGTGCCTGTCACGGAATCACCGGTTAGCCAGAATCCGCTCATACCAGGCAAGGTACTGATCGACCATCCGGCCGATTCCATGATGTTTCGCCGCGTGTTCCTTCCCCGCCGCGCCTAGGGTGCGCCGCGTTTCGCCGCTCGACTGGATCTCGAGCATGGCTTCGGCCAGCGCCGGGGGGTTCCGGGCGTCGACGAGACGGGCGCAATCCCCCACGGCATCGGGGATGCCTCCCACCCGGGTGGCGATGACGGGGAGACCCGCCGTCATCGCCTCGAGGATCACCATCGGCAGACCTTCGCTGCGACTGGAAAGGACGAGGCTGTCGGCGGCCGAGTAGAGGGCCGGGGTATCCTGCCGGAAGCCGAGAAAGCGGCAGTGGTCGCTAAGGTTCAGCGTCTGCAGCCGGGCCAGCAGTCCCCGGCAATACTCGCTCTCGTTGAGGCTCCCGGCAATCGCCACCATGAACGCATGGCTTTGCTTCCGCAGCAGCGCGGCCGCCTCGAGCAGGTCCTCAAAACCCTTTTCGGGACGCGGGTTGCCCACCGCCAGAAAGAGATGCGTCTCGTCGGCACAACCCAGTTCGCTGCGTACCCGGCGCCGGGCATCGGCATCGGGGGGCGCTTCGGGAACTCCGTTGGGGATGATGTCGATCGGACCGCGCCAGCCGAGATATTCCCGGTGCCGCTCGGCCACCTTTTCCGAAACCGCGGAAATGCCGTCAAGGAAGCGGGAGAAGAACCGCAACCGTTTGCGCAGGGGCTCGAATCCGTCATACAGGAGACCATGGGCCGTAAAGACCAGTTTTCTTCCGCCGCACAGGTTGGCAAGGGCCGCATAGGGAAGACTGGCATAATCGTGAAGATGGACGATATCCGGTCCGGACCGCCGCAGTTCCCGACGCAGTCCCCACAGGGCTCGCAGATCGCGGCCCGCGTGGCTTTCGAGCGGCAGCACGGAGATACCCTTACCTGTAAGCAGGGGGGCCAGGGCGCCGGGACCCTGCAGACAGAGGACTTCCACCGGGACAGCACGACCGGCCAGTCCATCGGCCAGGTGCACCACGACCCTCTCCATCCCTCCGGGACGGAGTTCGGAAAGCACCAGGGCAAGGCGGATCCTGTTTGCCGCGAATTCACTCGATATCATGGGCAGAGCATTCCATAGCGCTCGATCGGTCAGGGTATGCGCCTGGTTCCGGTTCAAGGCTGAAAATCGATCCTGCTTCCAGAATCGACGCATGAACAGACCGGATCGCCACACCCGAAATCAGCCAAGGGCAGAAACAAGTTTAATCCACCAGTCGGTAAAATACTCAAAAAACAGATTTCCCCGATAATGTGTTAAGCTGGTTGCACCTTGCCTTGTCCGGCGCAGACCGGCACGCCTTTAAGCCTTGGCAGCGATTTTATGGATTCAGGCACTCTATGGTGCCCATCATGAATTCAGAGACTGAGGACCAGGCAAAATCCTGGCGACCCTATCTGGCTCGATACAGGAATGGAGAGTGGAGGGCGTCCGTCTGGAGGGATATGATTCTGGCCGACGCCCGAAGACTGGAAGCGCTGAATGGAAGGCCGAGGGTTCTCGATATCGGCTGCGGAGGCGGTTTTGACAACGACAAGAACCTGCAGCGCTCCCTGGCCGAGCATTCGCTCGAATACATCGGAGTCGAACCGGATGCGAATGTCAGGCTTGGGGACTACTTCTCATCAAAATATCAATGTACTTTCGAGCAGGCCCCGATATCCGCGGATTCCATCGATATCGCGTTTTCGGTCATGGTGTTCGAGCATTTTGAGAACCCACAGCTGGTTTGGGATAAAATTCATGGAATTCTCAAAAAGGGCGGGGTATTTTGGGCATTTACAGTCGATTCCCGGCACTGGTTCGTCCATGCCTCTATCATGATGGATATGCTGCACCTCAAGGATTTCTATTTGAACAAGCTACATGGAAGGCGTGGAGACGGCCGATATGAAAACTACAAGGTATTCTATCGAAGCAACAGGCCTGAACAGATAGAAAAGATGACGCACGCCTTCAGTTCAAGGCTGATCTTGAATTTCTACAGGGTGGGGCAAACAAATTATTATTTTCCAAAAAAATTGCGGTTTGTCGCCAAGGCATACGATCGCATGGCCATACGCATGGGAATGCCGGGAAGCATCCTGGCTGTACGAGTTGAAAAATAATCCAGCGCTATGAGACTACTCTACCTCTGCCAGCGGATTCCCTATCCTCCCGACCGGGGGGACCGGATCCCGGTGTTTCATCATATCAGACATCTCGGCCAAAACCACGAGGTGGTCGTCGGCTCGCTGGCCCACCCGGGCACCCGCCCAAACGCCGAAAGGCTCCGGAAGGAACTCGGGGTCGGGCTGATTGCGCCCGATCACCCCGTGCTGCGGCGGGGGGCGGGAATGGCCCGCGCCTTCGTGCGCCGGGAGCCGCTCAGCCTCGGCTATTTTCACAGCCCTGCACTTCAGAAGCAGGTTGACGCGGAAATGGCCCGGAAGCCGTTCGACGCCGTTATCGTCTTTTCCAGTTCCATGGCCCCCTACGCCGAAGGCTTCCGCGGAGCCCCCAGGATCATGCATTTCTGTGATGTCGATTCCCAAAAATGGGCCAGCCTGGCCGAGCACTCCGGTGGCGTGAAGCGCTGGGTCTACGGGCGCGAAAGTCGCCTCCTGCTGCAGTATGAACAGAAAATCGCGGCGGAATTCGAGGCCTCCTGCGTGGTCTCGCAGAGCGAGGCGGAGCTTTTCCGCGCTCACATTCCCGGCGTTCCGGTGCAGATCCTGGAAAACGGGGTCGATACGGAACATTTCGGCGCGCTCCCGCGCCGGCCCGAGGGGACACGGATCGTATTCGTCGGGGTCATGGATTACGCCCCGAATGTCGAGGCCGTGACCTTTTTTGTCGAAAAAGTCTGGCCCGCCATCCGCGCCGCACGCCCCGGGGCGCGCTTCGTCATCGCGGGAGCGAAGCCTTCCAGGGAGGTGCGCAATCTGGCCCGCAGGCCGGGGGTGGAGGTGACGGGCTACGTCCCCGATATCCGGACCCACCTGTCTGCGGCGCTTGTTTCGATCGCGCCCCTGGCCATCGCCCGGGGGGTGCAGAACAAGATCCTGGAGGCCATGGCCGCCGGGGTCCCGGTGCTCACCACCCCCCGGGTGGCCGCGGGATTGCCCGCCGGGGCCGATGACCTGGTGTTCACGGCCGAGAGGACGCCGGAGGATTTTTCGCGCGGGCTCCTCGAGCTGCTGGCCGATGCTAACGGCAGGGAGGAAAGGGCTCGGAAAGCCCTGAATTATGTTCGCCAAAAATGCGGGTGGGAGGCTAAACTACAGATCCTCGACGATCTGCTCGCCCAGGTGCTGGAAACTTCCCGGGGCTCGCTATGCAATGGATTGAAATCGTAGCTTTTATTCTCGGCCTGGTCCTGGCCGGGCTCCTCGTTGTCGTTCCCCGCTTCGGGCCGGGGTCGCGGCAGCTGCTGCTCATGCTCCTGCCGGCGTGCGCTTCGGCCGCGGTGGCCGCTTTCGGGGAGCGGCTGCCGGGGGTGGTCCCGGCCGACGGGGTACGGCTGTCCTTCACCCTGATCCTCCTGTCCGCCGTGGGGGGGCTGCTGGCGGTGCAGGCGTTCAGCCGCCGGGCGCGCTGGCTCCACGGCACCCTCGCCCTTGGCCTGACGGGACTGCTGGTGGCGCTCCTTTTCGCCATCGAGCCTCCCTACGCCTTGGGGTTCGAGTCGCCGCAAGGGTATCTCGCACTCGGGCCTGTCGGGTATGCCGCCGCCCTCTTTCTCCTGATCGTTTCGGTCATCGTGCTCGCCGGGCTCGAACAGGCGCTGCGCGGGGCGAGCGAGACCGTCCGGTGGGAACTCAAGTTCCTCTTCCTGGGGATCGGGGCGCTCTATGCCGCCGTCATTTATCTCAGTTCGCAGACGCTGCTCTTCCCCCCCTCGGGGGGGCTCCTCCTCGCGGGGTCGATCGGCCTTTTTCACTGCATGTTTCTCGTCTCCTGCGGCTTCATCCTCATTGCGTGGAGGCGGGGGTCGGGACAGAGCCGAATCAGCGTATCCCACGGCGCCATCTACAGTTCCGTCACCCTCCTCACGGTCGGGGTCTACCTCATCGCCTCGGCTTTGATCGCCCGATGGGCCAGCCGCTGGGGGGAGGTGGGGCTCCCGCTCGAGGCGTTGATCTTCCTCCTGTCCGCAGTGGTCCTGACCGCCCTGATCCTGGGGACCGGGCTGCGGCACAAGACCCGCGCCTGGATCCGGCGCAACGTCTTCTCGGGCCGCTACGACTACCGCCACTTCTGGCTCGAGGCCACCGAGCGGGTGCGCTCCATCGACCCCCCGCCCCAGACGGCGGCGGCCCTGGCCGACATCGTGCACCGCGCCCTGGGGGCGATCGACGTGAGCGTCTGGGTGCGGCGCTGGGACCCGAACCGGCTGGAGCTGCTGACCGCCACGGGCCTGATCGTGGGCCGGCTCGACAAGGAAGTCACGGGCGTGGTGGAGCCGCTGCAGAGCGTATCGGAACCCCTTACGCTCGAGGAAATCCGGGCGCTCGGGGACGGGGCCGCCCTCGGGGAGTTCGTGAAAACAACGCGCGCCGCGCTCCTGGTCCCGCTGGTGTCGAGCAACCGGATCGCGGGCGTCATCACCGTCGGCCCCGACCGGAGCGGGAGGGAGTACGACGGCGAGGCGAGGGAGTTTCTGCGCGCGCTTTCGGGTCACGCGGCGGGGGAGTTCCACAAATCGGACCTGCTGGCCACCCTGGTGGCCGCCAAGGAGGACGAGGCGTTCCGCTCCTTTTCCACCTTCCTGCTGCACGACCTGAAGAATTTCGCCTCGACGCTCTCCTACATCGCCCAGAACGCGCCGAAGCACCAGCACAACCCGGAGTTCCAGCGGGACGCCTTCCAGTCGGTCTACGACACCGCGGAGAAGATGAAACGGCTGTGCAACAGCCTGAAATCGTTCTCCGGCGGGCTCGCGGCCAACAAAAAACCTATCGATTTAAGTCAGGTTGTCCGGCAGGTTGCCGATACGCTGAATACGGGGCTCGAAAAGCGCCTGAAGCTGGAGCTTTCACCGCTGTCCCCCGTCATGGCGGACGCGGAAGAGGTCGGGCGGGTGCTGCAGAACCTCATCCTGAACGCGCGGGAGGCGATCGGGGAGGAGGGAACCGTCACCGTGCGGACGGCCGACCGGGAGGAGCAGGTGGAAATCGCGGTGGCGGACAACGGCCGGGGGATGAGCCGGGAGTTTTTCGAAAAGGAACTCTTTCACCCCTTCCGCACCACCAAGAGCGGGGGGCTGGGGATCGGGCTCTTCCAGTCGAAGAAGATCATGGAGGCGCACCGGGGTTCCATCCGGGTGGAGAGCGCGCAGGGAGAGGGGACGACGATCACGCTCTCGTTTCCGAAACCCCGGGGGGAGTGAGGGCGCCGATCAAGGTCGCCATGCTATAATCTGGAGATCTCGGGGGACTGCCATGGTCAAACAGGTCAAGATTGTCGTCGAAAAACATGAGGATGGGTACATCGCCTATCCCATTGGGTTGAAGGGCGTTGTTATCGGCGAGGGAGACAGCTACGAGGAAGCGCTGGCAGATGTCCAGTCGGCAATCCAGTTCCATATGGAAACCTTCGGAGCGGAAAGCATTGAAGGCGAACGGTCTAGTTTTTAACCATCCCGAATCATCGAACGATCAAGGGATCGACTCTGCGCACCATCATCACTCAGGCAGGGATATCTCGAGATGATTTCCTGCGGTATTACGAAGAAAAATGAAGAAGAACCGGGTTGATAAGAAGATCAATCATCCTGAAGCGCTCCCCAGGATCCTCGTGGTCGACGACGACGAGCAGATCCGCAAGCAGATCACCTGGGCGCTGGCGGACGATTTCCAGGTGTTTGCCGCCGGGGACCGGCCCGGGGCGCTCGAGCTGTTCCGGAAGGAACGGATCCCCGTGGTGCTGCTCGATCTCGGCCTCCCCCCCCGGCCGCGCGACGCGGAGGAGGGGCTCGCCGCGCTCGAGGAGATGATGGGGCTCGACCCCCTGGCCAAGATCATCATCGTCTCGGGCAACTCCGAACGCGCCAGTGCCCTGGCCGCCGTCGAAAAGGGGGCGCACGACATTTTCCCCAAGCCGGTGGAGCTGGACGAGCTGAAGGTGGTGCTGCACCGGGTCCGCCGCCGGCTGGAACTGGAGCGCGAGAGCATCGAGGAGCGGCACCTGGCCGACCGGGTCTCCTTCGACGACATCATCGGCTCGAGCGCCCCGATGCAGGAGGTCTTCGCCACCATCGGCAAGGTGGCCGGCACCGACGTCCCGGTCCTGATCACCGGGGAGAGCGGAACCGGCAAGGAGCTGATCGCCAACGCCATCCACAACCGGAGCCGCAGGAAAGGAGGCCCCTTCATCCCGATCAACTGTGGCGCCATTCCCGAAACCCTCCTCGAGAGCGAGCTGTTCGGCCACGAAAAGGGGTCCTTTACGGGGGCGTCGACCCAGCGGCGGGGGAAGCTCGAGTACGCCAGCGGCGGCACCCTCTTTCTCGACGAGATCGGGGAGCTGGCGCCCGAACCGCAGGTGAAGCTGCTGCGCTTTCTCCAGGAAAAGGTGGTCGAGCGGGTGGGCGGGAGGCAGCCGATTTCCATCGACGCCCGGGTCATCGCCGCCACCAACCAGGACCTGGAGGAACGGGTCAAGGCCGGCCGCTTCCGGGAGGACCTCTACTTCCGCCTGGCCGTGGTCCGGATGGAACTCCCCCCCCTGCGCGAGCGCGGGGAGGACGTCATCCAGCTGGCGGAGCACCTGGCGCTGGCGTTCGCGAAGGAACTGAAAAAGCCGGCCCGGAAATTCAACCGGGCGGCGCTGGACGCCCTGCGCCGGCACGGCTGGCCCGGAAACGTGCGCGAGCTCCAGAACCGGGTCAAGCGCGCCCTCGTCCTGTCGGACGGGCCCGCCATCGGCCCCGCGGAACTGGAACTGGAGGCCCCCGAGGATTCCGACCCGACCCCGGTCACGCTCAAGGAGGCCCGGGAAGCGGTGGAAAAGGAAAAGATCAGCAGCGCCCTCCGGGACAACAACGGGAACGTGTCGAAAACGGCCAAGATCCTCGGGATCAGCCGGCCGACCCTGTACGACCTGATGTCGAGATACGGATTGTAGGGAGGTATTGCCATGCAGGAAGTGGTTTTCCTGATCCAGGAAGCCCCGGAGGGGGGATATACCGCCAGGGCCCTGGGACACTCGATCTTCACCGAGGCCGAAAACTGGGACGAGCTCCGGGAAGCGGTTCGGGACTCCATCAGGTGTCATTTCGAACCGACAGACTGCCCCCGGGTCATCCGGCTCCATTATGTCCGGGATGAAGTGCTGGTGGCATGAGAATCCCCAGGGACATCGGCGCCGAAGAACTGATAACGCTGCTCCGGCGCTACCGATACCGGGAAACGAGGCAAACGGGCAGTCACATCCGTCTCACGACAGTTTCGGGCGGCGAGCACCACCTGACCATACCGCGGCACAAGCCGCTGCGTGTCGGCACGCCGCATGCAATCCTGGGCGACATGGCCGAGCATTTCGGCACAAGCCTGGAAAAGATCGCAGAGGAGCTTTTCTCCAAGCACCCCTGAATGTCCGAATGAATCTCTATAGGGAACACGATTGATGAATAAACGGGTGATCGCGACCATTTCGGCCCTCCTCGTCTGCTTCGGGCTCCTGTACCGCGGGGTGATCGCCAGGCTGGTGCACGACTGGTACACGGACGACAACTATTCGCACGGATTCCTGATCGTGCCGATCGCGCTCTACTTCGTCTGGGAGCGGCGGGCGAAGCTCCGGGAGGCCGCCGCCCGGCCGAGCCTCTGGGGCCTCGCCCTGGTCCTCGGGAGCATGGCCATGCTCCTGGCCGGCATCCTGGGATCGGAGCTCTTTCTCACCCGGGTCTCGATGGTCGGGACGCTGGCGGGCGTGGTCCTCTTTCTCCTCGGGTGGAACCACCTGAAGATCCTGTTCTTCCCGATCGCCTTCCTCCTGCTGATGATCCCGATCCCCGCCATCATTTTCAACCAGGTCGCTTTTCCGCTCCAGCTCCTCGCCTCCCGCTTCGGCGAGACGGCCCTCACCCTCAGCCAGATCCCGGTGCTGCGGGAGGGGAACGTGATCCACCTGGCCAACACCAGCCTCGAGGTGGCCGAGGCCTGCAGCGGCATCCGCTCCCTGATCTCGCTTCTGACCCTGGGAATCGTCTTCGGCTATTTCACCGATACGCGCCTCTGGGTGCGCTGGGCCCTCGCCATCGGCACCATCCCCATCGCCATCGCGGCCAACGGCATCCGCGTGGCCGGCACCGGCATCGCCGCGCACCATTACGGGGAGGCGGCGGCGCAGGGGTTCTTCCACAGCTTCTCGGGCTGGATCATTTTCGTCGCGGCCTTCATTATGATGTTCCTTTTGTATAGAATCATTGCATGGATCGCGCCCGGGCGGCCGGCCCCCGGACCGGCGGCCTGAAGCGGCGACGGCGCGACTCCGCCAGGATCGATTATGAAAATTCGAATTCTGCTGCTTTTGGTGGTCATGCTCGGGTCGGCCGCCTTCATCTCGGTCAAATCGCGGCCGGAAGTCACCCCCATCCGGGCGTCGCTCACGGGGCTGCCGCTCGTGCTCGGGGAGTGGACGGGGCAGGACGCCCCCCCGATGGACTCCCGGGTGATGGACGTGCTCGGGGTGGACGACCACATCGACCGGACCTATTTCGATGCCGAGGGCTTCCCCACCAGCCTCTACGTCGGCTACTACCAGAGCCAGCGCTCCGGGGACACGATGCACTCCCCCCTCAACTGCCTCCCCGGCGCGGGGTGGAATCCCTCGAGGCGGATGGAAATCTCCATCCCGGTCGAGGGGGGGGACGCGATCGAGGTCAACCGGATCGTGATCTCCAAGGGGCTCGACCGGCAGCTGGTGCTGTACTGGTACCAGAGCCACGGGCGGGTGGTGGCGAGCGAATACTGGGGGAAGATCTACACGGTACTCGACGCCCTCCGCACCAACCGGACCGACGCGGCCCTGGTGCGCGTCATCTGTCCCGTCGGCGGGGCGGACGGCGTTGCGGAGGCGAAGGCCGAACGGCAGGCGATCCGGTTCGTGCAGGAGGTTTTCCCGTTGCTCGACGACTATCTGCCGCTTTAATTCCGAAAACGCAAGGGACCTAAAATGAAAAACAGACTCTGCATGGCGTTGGCGTTGGCGCTCCTGCTCGCGGGATGCTCCCGGAGCCCGGAGAAGTACCTCAAGAAGGGGCAGGAATATTTCGCCGAGGGGAAATTCAGCGCGGCGGTGCTCGAGTTCCGCAACGCCCTGAAGAAGAACCCCCGCTTCGCCCCGGCCCATTACGAACTCGGCCGGACCTACCTCGCCATGGGCGGGACGGAGGAGGGGGGGCAGTCGATCGTGACGGCGGCCGAAATAGACCCCAACAACCTCGACGCGCAGATCGCGGCGGGGAATTTTCTCCTGATGCAGCGCAAATTCGACGAGGCCCGGGCCAAGGCCGAACTCATTCTCAAAAAAGAGCCCCGGAGCATCCCCGGAAATATCCTGCTCGCCAACGCCATGGCGGGGAAGGTCGACCTGAACGGGTCGATCGGGGTTCTGAAGCTGGGGTTCGACCATGAGCCCCAGATCCTTCCCGCCTTCATCGCCGTCCAGGTCCCGGAGAAGGAGCGCCCGGAACCGGAAAAAATCGAGGCCCGCTTCCGGGAAACGGCCGACCAGAACCCGCGTTCGGTCGAGGCCCGCCTGGCCCTGGCCAATTATTACCTCCTTGCGCGGCGGATCGAGGACGCGGACCGGGAGTACCGCGCCGCCCTCGAGATCGACCCCGGTTCCCCCGCTTCCGAAGACGCCAACCTCTCCTACGCCTACTTCTCGATCCTCAACAACCGGCCGGACGAGGCGGAGAGCATCTACAAGAGCCTGCGGCAGAAGCACCCGAGCGTGCCCCGCTACGGCGTCCTCCTCTCCGACTTCTACGCCGGGATCGGCGACCGGGACAAGGCGATCGAGACCTGCCGGCAGATGCTCGAGGCCGACCCCGGGCTGACGGTGGTCAAGAAGCGCCTGGCAAACCTCCACCTGGGAGGACGGCAATTCGACCAGGCGGTCGGGATCGCCGACGAGATCCTGAAAAAGGACCCGAACGACGCCGACGCCCACCTGATCAAGGGGAAGGTCCTGTTCGCGGACCGGAAGGTGCCCGAAGCCACCGAGCAGCTCGAGGCGAGCGTCAAGTCGAACCCGCGCTCGGCCGAAGCCCGCTACTACCTCGGGTTCGCCCACCTGCAATCGCGCGACTACCCCAAGGCCGAACGGGAGCTGACCCTGGCGCTGCGGCTGAACCCGGCGCTGGTGCAGGCCTACGTCGGCCTGGCCCAGGTCAAGCTCGACACCGGGGACGCCGACGCCGCCGTGCGCCTCAGCCAGGAAGCGCTCCGGATCAACCCGAACACGTCGGAAGCCCGGCTCGTCCTGGGGAGCGCCTACGCCGCCCAGCGCGACTACGCCCGGGCGGCGCCCGAGATCGAATCGTACGTGGCGAAAAACCCCGACAACCCGGCCGGGCGCTTCAGGCTGGGGCAGCTTTACTTCCGCCAGGGGAACCTCGCCCGGGCCGAGGCGGAGTTCGAAGCCGCCCTCCGCGCCGACCCGGAGCACGGCGAGAGCCTCCTGGGGCTGGGGAACGTGTACCTGACGCGCAAAACGCCCGAAAAGGCGCTTGCCCGGGCGGAGCAGGCCATCTCGGCCCACCCGAAGAACCCGGAGCTGTACCAGGTCATGGGGATGCTCCACCTCGAGCTTGGAGACCGGCAGAAGGCCGAGGAGTTCTATAAAAAGGCCGCGGAGTTGGATCCCGGGGACCTGCCGCGGCGGATGACGCTGGCGCAGTTTTACGTCAACACCCGCCAGCAGGACAGGGCGGACGCCGTTCTGCGCGCGATTCTCAAGGACAACCCCGGCAACGAGCGGGCGCTGCTGGCGCTCGGCCGGCTGCACCTGGGGCAGAAATCGTACGACAAAGCCATCGCGGCGGTGGATGAGCTGCTGAAGAACGACCCCAAGCATACCGAAGGGTCCCTCCTGAAGGGCCGGATCCTGCTCGCCGAAAACAAGGCCGACGAGGCGGTCAGGACGCTTCAGGGGGCGGTCAACAACGAGCCGGAATCGGCCGAGGCCCGGTACTTCCTGGGCGTAGCCCAGTACGAGGCCAAAAACCGGGAGCGGGCGGAGGCGGAGTGGAACGAGGCGGTCAAGAACTCCCCGCGCTACACCCCCGCCCTGGTCGCGCTGGGGCGGCTGAAGCTCGAGGAGGGGAAGGCGGACGACGCCGCGGGCTTTGCCCGCGAGGCGCTCGCCGTCAACCCGGACCACCAGGAGGCCCAGCTCCTGCTGGGGAGCGCGCTCGCGGCCAGAAAGGACTACACCGCGGCGGCGGCGCAGCTCGAAGGGTTCCTCAAGAAACACCCCGAGAACGAATCGGGCATGAAGCGGCTGGGGCAGGTCTACCTCTCCCAGGGAAGGCCGGCGCAGGCCCAGGCCCAGTTCGACCGGATCCTGGCCCGCGACGGCGGCGACGTCGAGGCCTGGGCCGGCACGGTCGCCGCCCTGCTGGCCCAGAAGCAGCCGGAGCAGGCGATCCGGCGCCTCGACCGGCGGCTGGCCGACGCCCCCCCCATCGCCAAACTCTACGAGCTGCGGGGGATGGTCTACCTCTCCCAGAAGAACCTGCAGAAAGCGGAGGAGTCGTACGTCAAGGCGGCGGAGCTCGACCCTTCCAACCTCCAGCAGCAGACCCAGCTCGCCAACTTCTACGCCGGCGTCGGCAAGCCCGACCAGGCGATGCGCAAACTCGAAAGCCTGGTCTCGGCCCACCCGGGCGACTCCGGCCTCAAAAAGCGGCTGGCGCGCCTGTACCTCCAGAACAAGGCCTGGGACAAGGCCGCGGCCCTGGCCGACCAGCTCGTCAAGCAGAGCGACCCGGAAGGCCGCGTTTTGAAGGCCCAGGGGCTGCTGGCCCAAAACAAGGGGGCGGAAGCGGTCAAGGAACTGCAGGCGGCGGTGGCCGCCGACCGCAACTCGGCCGAAGCCCGCTACCTCCTGGGGGCCGCCTACCTGGCCGATAAAAAGGCAGACCAGGCGGAAACGGAGTGGAACGAGGCGATCCGGATCAACGACCGGTTCACGCAGGCCTACGCGTCGCTGGCCCAGCTCCGGCTGGCGTCGGGGGACGCCGACGGCGCCATCCGCCACGCCCAGCAGGGGCTGCGGGTATCCCCGGACGAGACGGGGCTCCGGGTCCTTTTGGGGAGCGCGCGGATGCGAAAGCGCGATTTCAGCGGGGCGCTGAGCGAATTCGACACCGTGCTCAAAGCCCTGCCCGACAACGCCGCGGCGCGGTACAACCGCGGCATCGCCAACGTCAATCTCCAGATGAGCCGGAACCAGCCCGACCGGGCCGTCCGGACCGCGGAGGAGCAGATCCGGGCGTTCCCCGACCGGGCGGAGCCCCATCTGCTCCTCGGGCAGATCGAGATGTCACGGAAGAATTACGCGAAGGCGGAAGCGGCCTTCCGCAAGGCGCTCGACATCGACGGGGACAACCTGGCCGCCTACGGGCTGCTGGGGCAGCTGTTCATGGCCCAGAAGGCGGCCGACCGGGCGATCCGGGAGTTCAACCACGCCCTCGAGGTCAACCCGAAATATATCCAGGCCCACATCCTGCTGGCCTCGGTCTACGAGTCGCAGAAGAACCGGGAGCAGGCCAAGCACCACTACCGCAAGGCGCTCGAGATCCACCCGAATTCGCCGGTGGCGGCCAACAACCTGGCCTGGCTTCTGGCCGACGGCGGGGAGAACCTCGACGAGGCGCTGAAACTGGCCCAGGCGGCCAGCCAGCAGGCGCGCGACGTGGCGGCCGCGCCACGCGACGTGGCGGCCGTGCAGGACACGCTTGGGTGGGTCTACTACAAGAAAGGGTCCCACCGGGCAGCCATCGACGCCCTGGGCCAGGCCGTGCGCCTCGAGCCCAAGGGGGCGGTCTACCACTACCACCTGGGGATGGCCTACCTCAAAAACGGGGAGAAGGATCAGGCGAAGCGCTCGCTCGCGGAGGCGCTCAAGCTCTCGGCCAGTTTCCCCGGGGCGGATGAGGCGAAGCGTACGTTGTCCACCTTATAGAGAAATTTCAGGGCAGCAGGGAGAGGGGGGTGCGTCCGCACCCCCCTTTTTCTATCCCATGAAGCGGGCGTAGAGGCCGGGATTGCGGCGGGAGAGTTCCTCGAGCATCGTCTCGACCCGGCCCAGGTAGGGGGCGCGCAGGCCGTGGTAGTTCTGCTCCGGCCCGATGGCGTCGAAGACGATGCCCACCCGGCGCAGGAGCGTGACCAGGCCCCGGGCCATGACGGCCAGGAGGTATTCGTTCCCCCGCTCGAGGCTTTCCATGCAGATGCCGCGGTAGAGGCCCAGGACGATGTCGTTCTCGAGCCGGCGCTGGCCGCCGTACATCCGCCGGAACAGCTCGGGAGTGAGCGGCTCCCTGTCGCGGTAGACGGAGTCGGTCGTGCGGCGGCGGTACTCCTTGCTGATGGCCAGGCGCGAAATCTCGCCAAAGCCTTCCCGGTTCATGACCGAGAGGTCCCGCTCGAGGGTGCAGTGTTTTTCGATCGGAAAACCGCATTCGGAGTTGACGATCATCCGGACGGTGCCGATGACGTGCTCCTCCCCCGTCCGGCGCACGACGAAATGCACGGAATGATCGTCGTAGGCGTCCCGCTCCATCCCCCCAGGGTGGTCCTCGCTCCGCTCGAACCCCCACTCCTCGACGTACACCTTGTAGCGCAGCCGGAACACCTCCAGCAGCAGGGGATCCCCCGGGGGCACCTTGATGTATTCGAAGAGGCTGGGGCTTTCGGCCACGGGGCAGGCTCCGAGGGGGGGGTGCGGCAAACCGGGGCTCACGGGGATTCCCGGAACCGCGCTATCATGAATCATAATAAGCCCTGTTTTGATCAATGTAAACCCGCCCCCGGCGGGGGCCCATCCACTCTATCGGCAGGAATCGTTTTACAATTCATTGACATTTCCCTGCCCGCCCGACCGGCCGAAATGCCCAAAATGGGCAATTCTGAATAATTTTATTGACGGCCCGGAGCCTTCTGCATAAGCTGCTACTTTACAATTAGTAAAACTTGAGCCCAAACGCGGAATGCAGCAGCGAGCGTGACCTCAATCACACCTTCCGGGCCCTAATTCGTTATATCGTAATTATATGGACGCACCATTACCTGTTTTTCGCAAAATCCATAGCGTGATCCCGAGGAAGTCCCATGGCCCAACCCGTGGCAGCCGCAAGCGGTTTTCTGTCTCAAGCCCCGTATCCGACTCCGTCGCACCCCCTCAACCAATGGTTCGAGGTTATCGCCGCGGATACGCCTGAACTCCGGGAAAAAGCCTACCGCCTGCGCTACCAGGTCTACTGCCGGGAAAAGCAGTTCGAGACCCCCGAGGAACACCCCTGCGAACTGGAGCAGGACCTGTACGACTCCCGCGCGCTGCACAGCCTGGTGGTCGACCGCACGAGCGGCGCCGCCACCGGCACCGTCAGGCTGATCCTCCCCGACCCCGAAACCCCCTGCGACAGCTTCCCGATCCAGCACGTCTGCCGCCACCCGCTCCCTTCCCTCTCATCTGGCAGCAAGGCGGCGGAAATCTCACGCTTCGCCATTTCCAAGAAGATCCGGAGGATGGCCGAACAGTCCCTGGTCCCGGTCCCCGCCTCGGCTGATGACAACCCGGTGGCGACCGCCAGGGCCATGAAGTGCTCCCTGACCCTCCTCCTGATGCGCGAAATCGTCCGGATGAGCCGCGAAAACGGGGTCACCGACTGGTTCGCCGTCATGGAACCCGCCCTCCTCCGCCTCCTCTCCCGCTTCGGCATTCACTTCAATCCGGTGGGTCCCCAGGTCGAATACCACGGCCTGCGCCAACCGTGCTACGCCAAGGCCGAAGAGCTCCTGGAAAGGATGCGGGAGGAGCAATACGATGTCTGGAGTTTCATTACCGGATCGAGCGGGGCAATGATCGAAGCATAGAAAGAACATCCTCGAATTCGCAACACCCTCCCCAAGACGGTGTATCCTCTGACCGGTGATGAAAGATTCACGGCTCGAACGCTGTCGTGCTAAGATAAGCGCGATTCCATCGCATCGGACCGAACGGTGAATGGCTGGCTTTTGGTAAACATCATCAATCCGGCCGCAACCTGAATAGCGTAAACACCATCATGAACTTTGCCCGCGTAAAAGCCGTGGCCCGCAAGGAAGGTCTCCATATCCTCAGGGATCCCCGCAGCCTCGTCATGGCCATCCTCCTCCCTTTCCTCATGATCCTCCTGTTTGGATACGGCCTGACCCTTGACGTTGACCGGATCCCCACCAGCATCTATGACGCGGACAACAGCGCCGAAAGCCGCGCCATCATCTCGCGATTCGAGGGGAGCCACTATTTTCGCATCGTCGATGTTGCCGGGGATTATGGCCACATTCAGGACAGCATCAACAGGGGCAGGGCCATGTTTGGGCTGGTCATTCCCCGTCAATATTCCCGTGACCTCCTGGCCGGGAAGGAACCTCAAATCCAGATCCTTCTGGATGGGAGCGACTCCAACACGGCCTCGGTCGCGCTCAGTTACGCCAGGACCCTTTTCGGGGAATCGGCCGAAGATATTGCCAGCGGGGCATTGAACCGCAGCTCCGGGGTCAAGGAAACGCCTTCGATAGAAGCCCGGATCCGGATCTGGTACAACAGCGGGATGAGATCGCAGAACTTCATCATCCCGGGGCTGATCGCCATCATCCTCATGATCATCGCCACCCTTCTGACATCGCTCACCATCTCACGCGAATGGGAATCGGGAACGATGGAACAACTGCTTTCCACGCCCCTGCGCCCGGCGGAATTGATTTTGGGCAAGATGTCGGCCTATTTCATCCTTGGCGCTCTGGATACGGTTCTGGTGATCATTGCCGGAGTAACCGTTTTCCATGTTCCCTTTCGCGGCAGTCTGCTTTTTCTGGCCCTGACAAGCGGCATCTTTCTCACGGGAGTCCTCTGCTGGGGGATCCTGCTCTCCACCATCGCCAAATCCCAGCTGCTGTCCTATCAACTCGGAGCCCTGACCTCATTCCTGCCCGCCATATTACTTTCCGGTTTCATCTTCTCAATCGAAAACATGCCCCCGGCCATCCAAACCCTCTCTTACCTCATACCCTCCCGATATTTTGTCACCATTTTGAAGGGCATCTTCCTGCGCGGCATAGGCATCGAGGTGCTCTGGGTCGAGGTGGGACTGCTCCTGGTTTTTGCCGTCATCGTTTTTCTGCTCGCCCGAAACCGATTGCGCCGGGAGGTGGTCTGAGCATGTATGGGCGAATCTGGGAAATTTTGCGCAAGGAATTCCTCCAGCTGTTCCGGGACCCCCGCATGCGGATCGTGCTTCTGGGGCCGCCCGTCGTCGAACTGATCATTTTCGGATACGCCGTCACCCTGGATATCGAAAAAAGCCGTATCGCCTGGCTCGATTTGGACAAAACGGTGGAAAGCCGGGAACCGCAGTCCCGTTTCGAGGGATCGAGTTATTTCCAGGTCCAGCAGATGACGGAATCGTTCGACGACGTGCGGGACGCCATCGACAGGGAGGAGATGACGGCCGCAGTCCATATCCTCCCGGGCTTCGGTCAGGATATCCGGAAGGGGAAACACTCATCCGTGCAGGTCATAGTCGATGGGACGAACTCCAATACGGCGACCATAGTATCCGCATACGCCGGGGAGATCATTGAGCGGTTCGGTAACGACATGAGAGCCGAATCGCAAACAGCCGCAGTCCCAAAGCTTAATGTTGAAAGCCGGATCTGGTTCAACCCGAATCTCAGAAGCCGCGATTTTTTCATTCCCGGGGTCCTGGTCAACATCATTACCTATGTCACCCTGATGCTGACAGCCATGAGCATCGTGCGGGAAAAGGAGATGGGGACGCTCGAACAGCTTATGGTCACTCCGATACGGCCGGTCGAACTCGTAATCGGCAAACTCCTTCCATATGCGGCCATCGGCATGTTCGACGTCTGTCTGATCACCGCCGCGGCGCTGATTGTCTTTCAGACCCCGTTTCAGGGCAGCTTTATCCTCTTGCTTTTCAGCGCTTTGCTCTTCCTCCTGGCAACATTGGGCATAGGCCTCTTCATTTCCACGGTATCCCAGAATCAACAGCAGGCCCTGATCGGCTCCTTCTTCTTTCTTCTCCCCGCCATTCTGCTCAGCGGATTCGCCTTCCCCATCCACAGCATGCCGGCACCCATGCAGCTCATCACCTACCTGAACCCGCTGCGTTATTTCACGGAAATCGTGCGCGGAATCTTCCTCAAAGGTAGCAGCCTACACCACTTATGGCCGTCCCTGACAGCGCTGGCCGCGATCGGCTGCGCGATTCTGGCCCTCAGCGCCACCCGGTTCCGCAAGAAGATGGATTGACATGATCGAGCCGGGCCTATCCAACATCCCAGCTTTGGCATCCCCACAAAAAAGATGTCAAAAACCCCGACACTTCCGGCAATTTCATTGATTTAACACAAGATATCATCAATCAAGGCCTCCAAAGGGAGCCCGAGGCCCGGCATCATCTCACGCCGAATGTCGGTAGCCTTTACATAGCCGGATGTTACTGGCCAGACCGAAGTGGAGGATGTTCGATGCTGACTTGGAATTCATAGAGATTTCATTACAATGGAATCCTTGTATTCCATTGATTCAGTGTGACATCGACAGCCACCGCCCGCTTCGCATTTACGGCAGCGGCTATCCGCCTTGTTCGATGTTTACTTTGGCACGAGGATTGCATCATGTCGGGCGAGGTTGGCTTTAGGTTCAAAGGCGACCCGCAGGGATGTGACAGCAATCAATCATGGGGGACTAAGAAAATGACAAAATCCAATTTCCGGAGTTTCGGAATGCTGGTAGTGGCGGCGATGGCATTGCTCCTGCTGCCGGTGGCCGCAAACGCGGAATATCTTGATTTCTGGGTCAATGAGAGTGCCGTTCCCGGCGTTCCCGATGATCAGGGATTTGTGGCAGACGCATTTAATGGCGTGTATTCGGAAATCCTTACCTTTGATGGCTTAGGAGGATTTTCCGCCACTCTGATCGCCCAATGGAGGGGATATGATTTTAATGAGGGACTTGACCCTGTCCCTGCCCCAGTCTACCTGGCCGGCTCAGCACTCATTCCTGAGCAGTACGGCATGTACACCGTCTACACGGCGACCGGAAATATCACTGATTTGGGCGGCGGCGAATTCAGATTCACTACAACCACAGGTGCCGCAGAAATCTGGGTGGATCCGAACTCAGATACAGGTCTCGGTATGGCCGCCCTCCCAGCAACAGGCGGGCTTTATCCGTCGCTCTCGATTAATACCGATGACGAGCTGGTTCTTTCTGCCTCGGATATCTATTTCGAAGATAATACCATGAGGCCCGGAGTCGGCGGCTTCTTCGACATCAGATTTTTCGAACCAACCATCGAGGCTTTCGGTCAGGAGTATTGGCCGACGCTGTTTGGGATCAACTTCCTCGCGGCAACTGTTGACGGCGACTTTAATGAGTTCGATCCGACAGCAGCCCAGAGCATAACAATGGGCGGTGACCTGAGCGCCAACTTCACCGTTGTTCCCGAGCCGTCCACGCTGGTCCTGTTCGGCCTTGGGTTGATCGGAACCGCGGTGGCCATCCGTCGGAAACGGTAATACTCATCAGCATCCAATTTAAAAAGGCCGGCAACATCTGTTGCCGGCCTTTTTTTATGGATCCCGCGGCGGCGCACGGCGCCAGGCCTGCGGATCTTACGGGGTTTTCCGGGCCTTGAGTTCGTAACAGTTACCCGAAACATCCTCCGAGACGATTCCAAATCCCGCTTTTGCGATCCGTTCCCTGATATCATCTTTATGATAGGGGGTATGGAGAATGCCCTTCCGGGTCCCCCAGCGATTGATGCGGTTGGCGACCCGGTCGAATGGACCATTCCCGCGGGGATAAAGCAGCACGTTGGCCGCGAGGGTGCCCTTGGGTTTCAGGACCCGATGGATGTCACGCAGAGCCCCGTCGACATCGGGAAAACAATGAACGGCATTGGCGATATTGGCCGTGTCGAAGTGGTTGTCCGGGTAGGGAAGGATGGCGGCGTCCGCATGGCATAGCTCAATATTCGCCTGTCTGGCGAAACGCCGCCTGGCGCCGGCCAGCATCGGCTCGGCGTAATCCACCCCAACGATCTCGACGTCAGGCAGGCCCTTGCGCTTTCTCCAGCGCAGGATCAGTTCCAGCAGGGTCCCGGTTCCGCAGGCGATTTCGATGTGCTTCGACCCGAAATTAGGGCCGAAGAAGCGGATCTGGCGCCCGAGGGTGCTGTTGTAAGCGAAGGTGAGAATGAGAAAACCGCGCACATCATACCATAGCGGCGGGGAATCATAGGCGGCGGCGATTTCGTCGATCGATTTTCCGGTGGGCATACCTGTTCCTTTCCTGATCCGTCCTGCGGCTCCCAGGTAGTTACGACTGCATCCTGGAAAACTGCCGCGAGGCAATGCCTATCATAAGGCGTTGAATAGGATTCCGGTTCCCCCATGGCCGCCAGGTGTGGACCAGCTTGTTTTTGTAGGGATCGAACTGCAGCCCGTGCGGGGCAGCCAACAACCGCCCCCGCTGCAAAAGCACCTTGAGTGCTTCCGTTGCGGCCATGCCGGCGCAGATATCGCAGGCCATGGGGGTTGAAGGCCCCTTGCGGGCCTTGAGATCCAGGGCACCGGGATCCACAAGGTATTTCCGCTGCAGGAGCCGGGGCGACAGGCCCAGGACGAAGCGCAACGCCATCTCATCCTCGGAACAGCCCTCCCAGCGGAAATATTCCTCGAACGTCATGCCTCTCGGCAGAAAAGTGAGTACGGCCGCCCCCATTCCCAGGGGCGCGGCCGTTATCGCGGGAATACCCTTCTCCGCGCAGGAGGCGAAGACGGCGCTTCGGGCCTTGAAGGCAAAAAAGTCGAGTCCGTCAATATAGAGGTCCACCTCCTCCAGAAACCCGTCCATATTCTGTTCGGTGATTCCCTGATCGAACACCTTCAGCGAGATTCCCGGGTTGACCGCCCGCACCATCTCCGAGAGAACCTCGGTCTTCCGCCGACCGATGGTGTCCATATTGGCCCCGGCCTGGCGGTTGAAGTTGACGAGGTTGAAAACATCGAAATCGGCGATGTTAAAGTTCCCCACTCCCAGCCGAGCCAGGGTCAGGAGGTGGGAGCCCCCCACCCCGCCAAGCCCCGCGATGGCGACCCGTTTGCCCCTCAGTTGCAGCAGTTCCCCGGGGGTCACCCACCCGATGTTCCGGGAAAAAGCCTGCTCGTAGTTGAATTCGGGATTTGCCATCACTTAGCCCTCATTCGGCCGGAAGCACGATCTCGGCGTCGACGGGCATATTGAGCTTGAGCTCTCGCTCCCGGTTGTCTACGTCGATCTTGATGCGGTAGACGAGCTTGACCCGCTCCTGCTCCGTCTGGATCTGCTTGGGGGTGAATTCGGCGGCCGAGGCGATGAAACTCACCCTCCCCCGGTAGCGCTTGCCCGGGTAGGAATCCGATGTAACCCACACCGGCTGGCCCAGCTTCACGAGCCCCAGCTGGGTCTCCGAAACATAGGCGCGCAGCCAGGGGCGGTCGATCACGCCTATGGTCACCACGGTCGTCCCGGGCGCCACCACCTCCCCCACGTCGGCCGCCTTGACCAGGACCACACCATCGACGGGGGATACGACCACCGTATCCCTGAGCTGGGCTTCGATCACTCGAGCCTGGGCGCGCGTCCGCTCCACCTCGGCCCGGCGCGCGGAGATCTCTTTCTCGCGCCGGCTGATTTCAAAACGGGCGGCTTCCGCCGCGGCGAGTTCCGCCCGGGCGCCGGACACCCGCTCGCGCTGGGCCGCGATGGTCTCCGCCCGGGCGCCGGCCAGCACGAGCGCCAGGCGCTGCCCGGCCTGCTCCAGGGCTGCCGCGGCCGATTCGGCCCGGAAGCGGTACTGATCGTGCTGCTGCACCGAAATGTCATCCTGCAGAAGGAGCTTCTCGGCCCGCTCCCGGTTTTTCCGGGCGTTTTCGTTTTCCGCCGCGGCCGCGCTCACCGCCGAGCGGGCTTCTGCAATCTCCTCTTCTCGCGCGCCCGCCTCGAGTTCCCGCAGATGGGCCTCCGCCGCCGCCAGCGCCGCCCGGCGCGCGGCAAGGCCGGCGGCATAGCTCCTGCGCTGGTATTGCAGGGCGGCCTCGGCCTGCCCCTCGAGCGCCTGCGCCTCGGTGACGGCAGCGGACTCGCGCTCGAACAGCCGCATCAGCTCGTCGCTCGAGAGGCGGGCGATGAGCTGGCCCCTGCGGACATCGCGCCCTTCGTCCGTGCGCAGCTCCGCGATCATCCCTGAGGTCTTGAAGGCGATGTCGACCTGCTGCAGTTCGATGTTGCCCGAAAGCTTCAGCGTGACCGGTTCCGGATCCTTTTTGCCGATGGCGAAGCCGACGAGCAGGGCGGCCACCGCGACGATGCCCACCATCGCGGGGATGCATCTCCCGGCCCCCACCTTCACCCGTATGCGCATATCCTCCGCCCGCCCCGTTCCCGGGAATGGGAGTCCGCCCCTTGATCGGGCCTAGTGATCCCAGATGACTCATTATAGATGCAGTTCGCGGCTATTGGCCAAATTAAGTTATCGGAAAAAGGGGCGGATCGGATTATGGGCAGGGAGGAGGGGAGAGTACGGAAATCATGGGAGCGCGGGTTCGATCCCCAGCGCGCTGGCGTTCCGAAGCAGTCGCCGGTCGCAGCTGAGCAGCTTCAGGGAAGGAAAAGCCTGCAGGAACAGCAGGGCGGTGGCCAGGTGCACCGCATCGAGGGTGCGAAGCGGTTCGACCGGAAAAAACCGGCAGGCGCGGGCGCGCACGTCGGCGGAGATTTCCATCAAGGTCCACCCGGTCCGGCTCCGGGACAGGAGCCCCCTCAGCCTTTCGGTGTCGCCGGCATTCAGGACATTCCGGGTTTCCGCCCGCACCAGGGCCCGTTCGGCTTCCACCAGGGTCAGGACGGAGGAAACCACCATTTCCGCTTCATCAATTGCCCGCGCCACCTCAGGCGCGCGCGCCTCTCCCAGGAGCCAGGAGAGCAGCGCCGAGGTTTCCAGATAGACCGCCTTCACAATCCGGGCTCCTCCCTGTCCTCCTCCAGAAGTCGTTTGACGATTTTGGAAGAGAGCTTGACGGGCGAGGGTTCGAGCGCCGTCTTCTCCTGCAGGGGAAGGGTCACGATCCCGTCCCGCGCCCAGGCCAGGAGGAGCGGGTTCAATCCCACGGCACCGCCTGCGCGCCCATACGGCTCCTGCAGTTCTGCGACGACCTCGTTGCGGTCGGTAACCAGGATGGTGGCCCCGCCCCGCACCTCGCGCAGCCAGGCGCTCAGGTTGTTCTTGAGATCCTTGATCCCAACCGTTTTGATCGGCTTCATAACGCTATAGTAGCTACCGGTAGCTACAATGTCAACCTGCCGCTGCCGGATCTCTCGCTTTCGCTACTCCACCGAAAACGGAAGCCGCCAGCGCAGGCCCTTGAAGCGGGCGTAGTCCCGGTCGATTGTGATCCACTCGCACCCCGATTCGATGGCCAGGGCGGCAAACCAGGCATCCTGGATCAGGTTTCCCGAGGCGGCCGATTCCCGGCAGAGGGCCTCGAAGATCCACCAGTGGTCCTCTCCGGGAAGAATGACGCGCGCCTGGGGCTGGGACTGGACGACGTGGATGAACTCGAACGCTTCCCCAACCGGACTTGGACTGACAAAGATTCGCGGGTGCGTGGCGGCCCGAAGAAAGGAACAGAAGACCTGGGGGGATATTCCATAGGCTTCCGGCCCGTTGAGGACCGATTCGAGCCAATCCCGATAGAGCGGGTGATCGGCCATGTCGGCACGGAAGGCGTAAACGAGCACATTCACGTCGGCCAGAATCACCCGATCCCCTCCATCCGGTCGAGAAGATCGGCCGCGTTGCCGAGATCCACACCCGGCAGCGTGCCCCCCTCCCTGCTGCAGACCGGGAGATTGACATGGTGGCGTTCCGTAGCCTTGACCGGCTCCGCCAGGACCAGGCGCAGACCCTTCTCGATCAGAGCGGTCAAAGTCATTCCTCTCCGGGCTGCTTCGCTCCTGGCTTTCTTCATCAGGGTTTCATCAAGCCTTACAGTCGTTCTCATATGTCAAAGCATACGCACAATATGTCTATATGTCTACCGCCAACCCTAAAACTCGGCGGAAAACTCCTCCGCGCGCATTACCCGCACCCCATGCTTCATCAGGATGCTGAAATGGCGGCGATTGTCGGTCACGACCGTATGAACACCCGAATGGCGCGCGATTTCGGCGATATGGGCGTCGTAGATCCTTCCCCCGGCCGCCCGCTCTCCGGCCGCCGCCTCGAGAAACACCAGTTGCTGGCCATCCGGAAGCTGCTCGACATGAAAACGGGGGATCAGATCCGCCAGAATCATCCGGGTCTGCAGGGGGGATAACCGATAGCCAGCAGGCAGGCGCGTGGCCACGGCATAGAACTCGAGGCAGCAGTGCCACGCCGTCCGGACATCGGGCAGAGTCCCCTGCGCCACGGCATCCATGATCCGCATCGGGTGAACCGAAGCGTCCCCGAAGTCGATGCAGCCGGCAAGCAGAACCGTGGTATCCAGGAACACCGGGGCTACCAGGGCCATCGGTTCCGCTCCTCCTCGACCAGGGCCTCGAGATCGACTGCCGGCAGGTCCCCCTTCCCTGCCGTCGGCCGGGCGATCAGCCTCCCCCCTTCCCGCACCAGAACCGGGTCGGAGCCCGTCCGGACCAGCCGGATGGAGAAATCGTCCATCAGAACCTCCACCTCGGTTCCCGGCTTCAGCCCGGCCCGCTCCCGGATCGCCGCCGGAATGACGATCCTCCCCGCCTTGTCTATGGTAGTTTTCATACCACTTTTCTACCATATCTACTGCCACAATGGAATCCGCTACCTTTTCGATTCCCTCCGGCGCCACAGGGTCAGGGCGGCCATTCCAAACCCCAGGAAGGCAAGCGAGGAGGGTTCGGGAACGGTGCTCGTGACTGGAGGGGGGATGAGGGTGCCGGAAACCACCAGGTTGTCGATCCGGTTGTTCCCCGAGGAACCGGTAGCACCGTCAAACCTTATGCGGAAACCGGCGGCGGGATTGTCGTCAAGGCCCGCTATCGCGCTGAAATCGAAGTTTTGAAGCCCAAAAGTGGTGCCGGGGCTGAAGCCGCCGTAATCGGTCCACGAACCGCCTGAATCGAGGCTGTACTGGAGCAGGTTATCAAGGAAACCGGTACTGGTGCGCTGCGCGGCAAAGCTGACGCCGATCGCCTCGTACCCTTCCGTCCCGGTCATCCAGGTGAGGTAGCGCCCGTTGTTGGCCATTCCCACCAGGCGCAGCGCCGCCCCGGCGGGATCTTCCCCCTCGAGGTTGACGCTGCTGCCCGAGGCGTTGCCGATATTGGCGGGACTGAAGTCGCTCGACATCGTGCCGCTGCCGCGGTCGACCGAGAATTCCAATTCACCCCCGGTGACGCCGGAAGCGGCATCGTTGAAATTCCAGACTGCGATCGTCTCCGAATGGACGGGAGCGATCAGGACCATCACCAATAAGAAACTGAGACCGAGATAACGCATCGATTCCTCCTTTGCTGGGTTCGGTCTCATTGTTTCGCCCGGGGGCGGGCCATTTCAGACATCGGGCACAATTTTCGGGCAAAATCTCGGTGGTCCGGCCCAAATCGCCTTCGGCGCTTTGGGCACCAGATCTTATCCGAATCATGGGGACTCCGCCTAGCTGATCGCAGCGGAGGGGATCTCGGAATGGCAGGCGCCATCCCCGTGGAGGAGTCGCAGGCTCCTCCAGGTCTCTGAACAAGATTAATCTATTGGATAGAAGTCACTTATGGTGCTGCGGATATCGCTGAACAACCGCGATCTTACGGGGTTATTTCTTCCTTCTCCGCGCCAGAAATCCCAACCCGACGATCCCCGTACCGAGGAGAAGGAGTGACGCCGGCTCCGGAACCTCGCTCAAACCCACCGTTTCCGGCCGGGCGACGGCCCATTCCTCAAACCCGCCCGAACTTTCCCAGCCCGGCTGCATCCCGAATTGGGAGAACAGGTACACATAGGGGGTGAGTGGATCCAGGGAAAACAGGCGATCCGGGATGTATACGGCCAGGTCTCCGGCACCCCCGCCAGGGTTGAGCGAGGCGTCAAGCCCCAGCCAGGTGTCGGAATTTTTATCACTGTCGTAGACGAGGTAGCCGGCCCGGACCAGGCCGAATTCCCCCAGATCCCCCGAACCGGACTGATAAATCACCAATTCATCGAGCGAGAGCAGCCCCCCGTTGTTGCCTCTGCTTTCGTTGATATCCAGGATGAACTGCCGGTACCAGATGTCCTCCAGGCTGACCAACGGAATCTCCCCAAGCATCAGCGAACGAGTAAACCCATTATTATCATTGGGATTGCCTCCGCGCTTCATATCGTAGCCGTCCTCGAACCGGGCCTCTGTGTTGTAGCCTTTCTCACTTCCCTTGCCTTGGATAGTGAGGAACGGATTGAGAACGCCCGTCCCGGTGGCCTGCGGATCGATCTGCAGGAAAAAGGCACCGTCGATGAAGCCAGCACTGCCTTTTTCGGTAAGATCAATCGTTGAAATGGGATCCGCAAAAAGAATGGCATGATTTAGGATAAACATCGCATAGATGGCTGTAGCAAAACACGCCCGTGGTCTTTTCATAGTCCCTCCCAGGGGTTTTATCGACAACGGGGAGTGGTTGGAACAGG
>JAAYCX010000023.1 GCA_012729555.1 Acidobacteriota bacterium | reverse complement strand
GGAATTTACCGGTTGGAATAATGGGTTAAGTCGCGTAATATCACCTCACAACGGGCGGTTAGCTCAGCGGCAGAGCATCGGTCTTACACACCGGGGGCCACTGGTTCAAATCCAGTACCGCCCACCATTCAAAAATAAAGAGTTACAGAGATTTTCCCCCCTCCCCAAAAAGCCCGAAAATGAGCCGTAAGTGCGTGGTAAGTGCAGGGGCTTTGCCAATAAAAAAGGGCCCGGTTTCCCGGGCCCGGTTTGCATCAACAATTTCCCTTTCCTACGGCTCCGCCTTCATTCTCCGCTGTAGCAGCCGGAGCTTTTCAACCGCCATGCCCATTAGAAAAAAATCCTGCCGCTTCCCGGCCAGTGCAATCAACCGCGCGATAGCTTCGGACGCCCGCTGTAATTCACAGGGCGTCAGTTGGCTTACAATCATCGGGGCGTTGTCGGCAAGGTCTATCATCGGGCACCCCCGCAGACGAGACCTATCATGAATCCAAGCGCCAGCCCGGCAATAAACGCCCACTTGCATTGACCCCTCACGCCGATCCGGTAGCAGAGCGGGGTCATGCTGCACCCCCTTTCACCGCTAGGGTGTCGCCGATGTCCGAAAGAAGCTCGGCGTGCTCCTTCAGCCTATTGATGATTTCCCGCATGAAAAGAGAGAGCCCCGCGACAACCGGGTTGTCCTCATCCAGCGCGGAAAGGTCATACAGGCAGTCCAGATACTCGGCCATGTGCCCGATATCATCGGAGATCCTTTCCAGGTGCGGGACGGGGTTCGGATCGGCAAAGGGAAACCTGTCGGTCGCCCGTGCTGTAAGGGTGATTATGGGTCGGTTTTTGGGTTCTGCGCGTACTGCGGAAATGGTAGATTTCTTTACAGCCTTGCTCATGGTGCCTCCATGTGCAGGGTTAGGAATCGGTTCGGGTTGCGCCCCGGGCCGGTTCCGCTCTCTGCGGGTTTTACTTCGGTTTGGGTTGTTGTTGCGCTGTCCTCCAGGTGATTGTGTATCTCCCCGGATTATCGGCGTCCGTGTTGTATGTCCCCTCGAGAAGCCCTCTTTGGCACAACGAACCGCAGGCCCGGATAACCGAGGACGCCAGTTGTTTTCGCGGCGCTCTTTCGTTGAGTAGCTCGCGTTCGATAAGCTCCTCCACGAGTTCGCGCGTGATGAGCCCTCCGCCCGAATTTTTATAGACGAGCGCCTTTTCTGTGCCGTCAAGGATTCCAAGGATCGTTTTCTGAAGAACACCCAATCCCCTGCTCATAAGTGTATGGTATATACCCTACAATTAAACCCGTCAACCCCTTTTTTCACTTTACGATATAAAGCAAACTACCCATTGCTTGCCGTCTCTGCCGGTGCGCGTGGCTGGAGCCGGGGTGGCATTTAATGCCACCTCCGGCGCGGTCCATCCCCGGCTTTCGCGCGGAGTCGGCATTGATCGGGCCTTGCCGTCTGCGCCGATGCGCTTGGGGGGTTCGGGGGAACTGCTCTCGGAGAGCAGTTGACATTCGCGCCTGACATTGAGGACGAGGGTTCCGCCGACCTGACACGCCTCCGCAATCCTCCGGTCGCTCCTTCGCTTGGGCTTCACGCTGTCGCGTACTTTGCCCCGGAAAGCCTCGCCAGCCGTCGTTTGCCGCACCAGAAACGACGATCTCGGGTCAACCCATACCTAGGTATGCCCCCGGGGGTTTTGGCCGTAGAATTGCCCACAGGACAGCGCCCCCGGGAGAAAGACGGGTCACCAGACGATGAAACCGCTTTTGTTTTTCAAAAGGTTGCTATCGCCGACGATCCGCATAACCGCCAGCCGGTCCATGCCGACCAACGTTTTGTCCTCAAGCAGCCGCCGGAAAATGGTTCCGGGCTTTTCGCCCGGGCCAGCCGGGACGGACCGGATCCTCTGCCCGCCGCGAAGCAGGGTCGCCCCGCCGCCGGGATCGATTTTCAGTTCGTAGCCATTGCCCATTTCGATAATCATGTTTTCTCCTTAAAGGTAGCTGATCCGGCTCGCCTCGGCATCGACGCCGCGCGACGGGGACCAGACAAGCGAAACGATTACGTTTTCCGCGTTTTTCGACCGGCGCCGCTGTCGGCCCCAGTGCCGGACAAACCGCCGGACCTGGCGACATATGGCGTCGTCGACGAGCGTAACGCCCATCGTCCGAAACAAGCCGCCCAAGTTGTCAATCGGGCCGGTCCAGTACGTCAGTCGCATGATCGTTCTCCGGGAGTGCCGGCGGGGGTGGTTGACGAGCACCCCCGCCGGCGGGTGTGCCGGGACGCGCCGTCAAGCCGCCCCTGCACGGTGGGCCACTTGGCCCGATGGACCGGGAACGCCCCGGCCCAAGGTGTTAGCGCTTCTCCAACCAGTCGGACAGGCGCGGGGGGCTGAACCTGTCCGGCGGATGCGGGACGCCATAGGCGACACTCTCAACCTTCGGCAATTTCCACGCGCAAAGCTCCGCATACACGGGCGCGAAGGCGCCCTCGATCTGCCGGAGGGGAAGCCGCCGATTCGCCATGTCCTCCAGCTTGCGCCGGGCGGGCTGGCATTTGGCCACCAGACGCGGGTCGGCATCGCCGTAATCGCGAATGATCTGGGCCAACCAAGAGGACGCCGCGCTAATGAAGTGCCGGTCGAAGTCGAGCATGGTCCGCAATGCCTCGCGGTAGGGCTCCTCGGCCCCGGCCAGGACGCGGTCCCGCTCGGCCCTGGCCCGGGCAACCTCGGCGTCCAGCGCCTCGATTCGCGCCTGGGGAACGCCGTCGCACAGGCTCCCCGCCGCGTGACGGTGAAGAG
>JAAYCX010000022.1 GCA_012729555.1 Acidobacteriota bacterium | reverse complement strand
GCGCGCGGGAAGGGTGATGACGGCGCGGACCAGTTCGAGCACCCCGCCGACGGCGACGCCCAGGACCCGGAAGGGGAGCAGCACCAGCCAGACAACGGGGTAGAGGACCAGGGCCAGGAGGGCCAGCGGCCAGCAGAGCACCAGCAGGATGCACCAGAGAAGGAATTTCGTCATCGGTCATTTTCCCCGGATCGCGGTGTGTCCCCCTGTTGTAGCACGGCGCCGCCCGGGGTGCAACGGAGCTCCCGCGCCATCTCCACCAGTTTCCAGTAGGGGGGCTCGTACCCCTTCTCCCGGCGGAAGCGATCCGCGGCCTCGATCAGGGCGGCCTTGATCCTCTCGTGCCGGCGGGTGTACCAGCGGTAGCGCAGCGCCGCGGTCGCGCTCATCCCTTCGGGTATCGGCCCCACCCGGCCGACGGCGTTGAGCCCCCGGCTGTAGAGTTTGACCAGGCGGGCAAGCGGCAGCAGGGGGGCGTCATGCTCCAGGGGGTCCCCGGATTCGGCGCCCTCGAGCATGGCCTCGGTCACGGCGTTGTCGAGGTGATCCGCCCGCAGCGCCTCCAGGTCGCGCCACTCCGCGACCACGGCGAGCTGCGGGTCGTACTCCAGGTCGGAGGGCTCCTGGGTGGCGAAATGGCGCACCCCGAAACCGGCGAGCCAGCGCCGCAGCCCGGCCGAGGAGATGTGCGAAAGGCCCATCCAGAGCCGGACGCCGTAGCGGCCATAGGCGGCCGAAGCGACCTCCGAGCAGAACCACCGGCCCGGGTCGCCGAAATCCATGGCAAAGTCATAGGGGATAGGGGACCGCCGCGCCTGCCCGAGCGCGTACTCGGCCGCCCGGTGCGGCAGCATCGGGTCGGCGGCCACCGCCGCGAGGTCCGCCCGTAACCTCAGCACCAGGACCCGCAGCTTGACGTCGCGCACGTAATCCTCGAGGGAAGACACCGCCACCCCCCGCTCGATGTGCGCCTCGACGATGCTGGCGAGGTGGGTCCCGGGGTCCACGCGGACCAGCGCGACATGCGAAAAATTGCCGGGAAAATCGTTGCCGCGCGCGATCAGGGCCGAGGTGGCCGCCCCCCCGCGCGATACCAGGATGTCGCCGCTGTGGATCCGGATGCCCAGAAGCGCCGCCCAGGGCGTGGCCGAAGGCTCCTCCTTCCCGGGGATCAGCGCCGGTGGTGCGTACCGGGGCGGCACCTGCAGCACGATCTCCTCGATCGCCCCCCGGCTCCCGTAGAGCAGGCGATAGAGCGTGCGGCGGACGTCGGGGTCGCCCATGTCCCAGTGGAGCGATTGCCGCTTCACCTCCATCCCGAGGCGCGTGACCCGTTCGCTGAAATCGGCGAGCCGGTCGGGGCAGGCCGGGATCCACGGGGCGGTCTGAAAGGTCAACCGCTCCAATTCACCAAACACCGCTTCCTCCGCCCGGGCGCTCCGGTGCGCGAGATCCTCCAGGCGCCGGTCCATTTCCCGGAAATGATCCTCGATGCCGGCGCGGACGGCGGCGCACCCCCTGCCGCGGGAGTCCGTCATCTCGGCTTCAAGGGTGCGCCAGACCTCGTCCTGGTCCCAGCGGAACGGCTCCCCCCGCACCGGCTGGGACACCGCCGTAGCGATGGGGATTTCCGATTCCGGGATCGACAACAGCAGGTAGCCCGACACCAGCACCCCTCCTGCCAGCGCCAGCCACCCTCCCTTTCTTCCCACCCTCATCGCCCTGAACCGCACCTTCCCCCCGATCCAACCGAAAGCCGCTGTAAAGGTTTTCGACACCGTCCTATCTCCCCATATTACATGGATATAGCCTGGTCCGTCCCCGCAAATCTGCAGGCTTGACAACTAGTAAATTAGTGTCCAAGGATTAGGTCCGTGACCGGGGCGACCGGCCCCGGTCGGGCATGCCGGGGCGTTGGTTCCAGGGCATGCAGCGTATTTCAGGAAACGATTCATGCGCACGGAGAATGTTTCCTTCAATCACAGGCTGTTTTCCTGATTGCATGAGAAAGGATCTATCGATGAAAAGGTTTGCGGCATTTCTGGGCCTCGCGGCCCTGGCCGTTGTCATGGCCGTGCCCGCCTGGGCCGGCAGCGCCAACAAATTCACCCGGGCCGATCTCTCCATGGGGGGCGAAAGCGCGGCCACGATCGAAATCGGCGACGCGGTCACCTTCCGGCTGGATGTGGCCACTTCCGGGAGTTCCTACCCCAGCCTCTACGTGGTCCCCGTGGTTTCGGCGGCGGCCTTCGTGACCGGCGAACCCCTGGACGTAGCCGCCGGCGGCCGCTTTTTGAGCGGCATCACCGGCCTCGGGGCCGACGGCCGGGCGAAACGGACCGGCAACGACCCCAAGGCCGACTCCGGCACCTTCACCTCGGCCGATCTCGGCATCGATTTCGATCGGCCGGGCGACTACCGGGTTTCGGTCCAGGTATGGGACGACGAGAAGCGGCTCGCGGCGTCGAACACGGTCCACGTCAAGGTCTACGACGTGAAGACGGTGTTCATGACGTATAACGCCAACGCCTGGCCGAACTATTACGAAAACGCATCCCCGGTCCCCGCGACGGAAACCTCCCCCGCCCACTATGTCGTCAACGCCGTCGTGGACGGCCGGACCACCCAGGTCCGGGTGGTGCAGGACCTGACCCCGACAAGCAGCGCCTTCGATCTGCTGTATGCGCCTGAGACCGGTGTTTTCCGTGCGACGTTCGACGAAAACGGCTATGTGGTCAAATTCCGTACCGACCCGCGCGTCATCGAGGGGTACGGGGTGAATCCCCCAGCCGGCGACACCATCAAGCTGGGGCTGAACAACGTGCACGGCATGGAAAGGGAATACGCGTTTGCCGACGGCGCCGAAATATGGCAGCGTACGGCGACATATCTACCCTCCATTTATTCCTACAGGGTCGCGCCGCTGGCTGTCACCACTGCGCAAGTCGGTTCGATCCCCGTCAATGTCCGGTGGAACACGGCCTACTGGATGCAGCTCGACGACGCGGGGGAAATCGCGGCTCTGTACGTCAATTCCCCGGCCGCCTACGGCGCCCAGCCCGCTCCGGCGTGGCTCCCCGACCTCAGGAAATTCCAGGTGGGCACGGGCCCGGCCGACGAGGCGACGGGGCTCGCCATCAACTACTACTTCTACGAGCCGGAGACGCCGGCCGGAGAGAAGCGGCCGCTGGTGATCTGGTTTCACGGGTCGCAGGGGGGCGGGTTCTCCTGGAAGCCCTTCTTCTTCGGTTCCGACAATATCGCGAAATTCGCCACCGCCCCCTACCAGGAGAAGTTTGCCGCGGGGGGCGCCTACGTGATGGTCCCCCGGTCGAACGAGGATTTCGGGGCAAGCCACGACCGGCGGCTGCGCTGGGACGATGATTACAGGGGCGTGGAGGACGCGCAGCTGACCCCCTTCTACCTGGCCCTCGAGGATTTCCTCGCCCGGCACCCCGATGTCGATACCGACCGGATCTACATCGGCGGCTTCTCCGCGGGCGGCGGCATGACCTGGCTGGTCGCGCGGGAGTGCCCGGACCTGTTCGCCGCGGCGTTTCCCGCCGCCGCACCCGAGCGCAACCTGCCCGATCCGGGTTCGGAGGAACTCGAGGCGCTGTCGGCGCTGCCGGTCTGGACGGTGCATGCGAACGGCGACCCGGTCGTGCCCCTGACCGACAAGATCCGGAATGTCATGGCTTATCTGACGACGGTCAACGACCACAGCCGCATGACGGTCATGGAGGCCAAGGCCCATTCGGAACTGACCTACGTGCAGAACGACATGGTAGATCCCAAAACCGGGGCGCCCTACCTGGATGAAGTGGGAGTCGCCGTGCCCGGCACCCTGATCGACTGGCTCAACGGGCAGTCGGCCGAGCGCTGACCGCCGATGAAATCCGTCATGCCCGGGCCGCTCCGCCCGGGCATGACGGAACCCCCGCGCGGCTTCAGAGCTCGACCTGCGAGATCTGGCCGTAATTCAGGGAACGCTTGAAGAAATCCTCCGGCGGGAGTCGTTCCGCCAGGCCCAGGAAGGCGCCGACGCGCCCGATGAGGTCGATGAAGCGCTCGCCGCCGGGCGGGGGGTTGTGCACCCAGTCGGCGAGAAAGGGGGCCGCCTCCGGCCTCCGTTCGATCTCGCCCCAGGGGAGCCCCTCCCACAGGCCGAAGTCGAGCTCCATCAGCCGGTCGTCGCAGGTGACGCCGCGCCCTCCCGCGATCGCATCCGCCAGCAGGGCGCAGCGGCGGAGGGGGCTGGAATAGATGGCGTGGAAGGTCTCGCCGGCCAGGGCCCGGGCCAGCTCCCGGTGCCGCGACTCGTGATCGGGGGGCAGCCCCGGTTCGCTCCGCCCGTAGCAGGTCCCCTCCGGGGCCAGGGTCTGGATGTGGCGCACCAGGGTCAGTCGCATGGCTATCCCTGGCGAAGGAGGGCCACGGCCGCGAGGTAGAGGCCCGGCTCGCACAGCTGCTGCAGGGCGCCCAGGGGCCTGGTCTTGTTGTCGATTTTTTGCTGCAGCCGGGATTTCATGGGTCCTTCCGCCCCCGGGGCGACGCCGCGCCGCGGGCGCCGTGAAAGGCGCCAGTATATCACGGCGCGATCGCGGGGCAAGCCGGGCGGCCACGGCTCAAAACCTTTGCTAATTCCGGAAAGGTTTCCTATTGTAGAGGCTGTAGTTCGCCGTGCGCATCCGCAAACAGGAGGGCGCAGGCGAAGGATATCGGCCCTTGTACCCTCGGAGGCATCATGAACAGAATCGAAAAGGCATTGATGCACGCTCTCTTCACCCACCTGCATCACAACACCGACAAGGCGATCGACTTCAAGGCGATCGCGACCCTGAACCGGAAGGTGGCCAAGATGTTTCCCGGCGCCCTGATCGTCGGCCCGGGCGACGACGCCGCCGCGTTCAAGTTCCCCGGCGGCAGGGGGGTTTTCGTGGGCAAGATGGAGAGCCATTGCTCCCCCTGCGTGCCGAGGCCCTACGACGCCGCCGCCACGGGGGCCGGCGGGGCCATGCGCGACGTGGTGGCGATGGGCGCGCGCCCGCTATTCCTGATGAACTTCCTCGGCACGCGGCCGCTCGAGGAAAAGGTCGTCGTCGGCCCCTGCGGGTTTGCCGGGACCTGCACCTGCGGCAAGTGCCTCACGATGACGAGCGGCGAACGGGTCAACCTGATGGTCAAGGGGCTTCGGGACATGTGCCGCGCCATGGACGTCTTCATCGTCGGCGGCGGGTTCTCGACCTCCTTTTCCGACATCGTTCCGGCGACCGTGGTCTCGGTCATCGGCCAGCTGGTCACGCCGAAGCCCCTGACCAAGCCGGCGAAATCGGCCGGGGACCGGATCCTCCTCATCGGCAAAACGGGGAGCGACGGCAACGACACCCTCTACCGCGCCGGCCTGGTGGAGGTGATGAAGCCGGCCATAGCGCTTTTCCGCGACGAACGCGCGGTGATGGAGGCCTCGCTCGCCGCCTTCCGCACGGGCAAGATCAAGGCCTGCTCCGACCTGGGCGCCGCCGGGATCGGGGCCGCCGTCTGCGAATCCGCGCGCTACGGCGGGTTCGGCGCGCGCGTCGACCTCGACAAGGTGGCGCTGCGCGAAAAGGGTCTCATCCCCGAGGAGATCATGATCTGCGAGACCCAGGGACGCATGGTCGTGCAGGTCGCCCCGCGGGACGTCGACACCGTCCTCGAGGCCGTCCGGGCGAAGAGGGTGCGGGCCGAAGTGATCGGCGAGATCAACAACGACGACAAGCAGGTGTTCGAGTACAAGGGGAAGGTGGTCGCCGAGATCCCCAACGTCCCCACCAGGGCGCAGATGAAGGAACTCCGGAACGGGTAGACCGCGACGGGCGTGCTCGACGGATTCCAGATGCGGGAGGATGCATGCCGGCCGGGAAACGGATGCTTTGGGTCGTGGCAGCGTTGGCCGTTTCGGGCCTGTTTTCCGGGTGCGGCGGGACGTCGGGCGGCGGTTCCCGGGACAGCGACAAGACCTGTCCCCGGGGGTATACGGAGGACGGCCGGGGCGTATGCGTGGACATCGACGAGTGCCTGGCGGACAACGGCGGCTGCGACCCG
>JAAYCX010000021.1 GCA_012729555.1 Acidobacteriota bacterium | reverse complement strand
GGGGACCGGGCATCGTCATCCGTGCCATGATCCCGGCCGTATTCTTCAACGCCGTGCGCGCGACCTTCGCCCGCCACCGCATGGCGCGGCGGAGCGTGGCGGAAGGGAACGAGGGCCGGGACATGGACCGGGGCAGCCGCCGCGAGCGCGGCCTGCCGGCTTCCCGGCAGATGCCGGAAACGGGGTTACGGGGAGACGGCCCACAACAACTCCTTATGGGAGCAGGATATGCTATGGTCCGTCCCCGTAAATGATCGGGGGGGGCATTGGGGTCCCCGATTTCCCTTCCGCCCCCCGTGGGGGTTGCCTATAATGATGAAATAGAGCAGCACTCCTCACCCCATTCCATCTTTTCCCGGGGGACAACGGTCCATGATCGGGAAAACGCTCGGACACTACGCCATAGTCTCTCTGCTCGGCAAGGGCGGGATGGGGGAGGTGTACCGGGCCACCGACCTCCGGCTCGGGCGGGACGTGGCGATCAAGGTGCTGCCGGCGGAGCTCGCGGAGGACGCCGGCCGGCTCGCGCGCTTCGAGCAGGAGGCCAAGGCCCTCGCGGCCCTCAATAATCCCAATATCGCGGCCATCTACGGGCTCGAGGAATGGGGGGGCATACATTTTATCGTACTCGAACTAGTCGAGGGGGAAACCCTGGCGGACGCCATCAGCCAGGGGCCGCTCCCCGTCGAGGAGTCGCTGGAGCTGGCGCTGCAGATCGCCGAGGCCCTCGCGGCCGCGCATGCGAAGGGCATCATCCACCGCGACCTCAAGCCCGCCAATATCAAGGTGACGCCCAACGGGAGGGTGAAGGTCCTCGATTTCGGGATGGCCAAGGCCATGCCCCCGGAGCAGACCGACGTGGACCGCTCGCAATCCTCCACGAGGAGCCCGGGGAGCACCCTCCAGGGATGGATCGTGGGCACGCCCGCCTACATGGCGCCCGAACAGGCGCGCGGCCAGGGGATCGACAAACGGGCGGACATCTGGGCCTTCGGCGTGGTGCTCTTTGAAATGCTCTCCGGGAAACGACTGTTTGCCGGAGACACCCTGTCGGACACCATCGCCATGGTGCTGACCCGGGAGCCGGACTTCTCCTCCCTGCCCGTGAAGCTGCACCCGGAAAACAGCAACGTGCTGAGCCGCTGCCTCGAGAAGGACCCCAGGAACCGGTTCCATGACATCGCCGACGCGCGGATCGAGATCGAGGGGATCCTGTCCGGCCCGCGCCCCCTCCTCCCCCGCCGGCCCGCGCCCCCCGGGGCCATAACGGCGCTCCTGCGCTCCCTCCCCCTGATCACCGCCATAGCCGCTGCCGCCCTCATCACCGGGACCACCGTCTGGCGCATCCGGACCCCGGAGCCGCGCGAGGTCGTGCGTTTCACCTACGAGATCCCGGCGGAACAGAAATTCGGCACCTACGACACCTCCCAGCCGCTGCTGGCGGTATCGCCCGACGGCGCGCTCATGGCCTATTGCACGCCCGGCGGGATTTACCTGCACCGCCTGGACGAGGCGGACGCCCGACTGGTCCCGGGAGTCGAGCCCAACCCGCGGCAGCCCTTCTTTTCACCCGATGGGCGGTGGATCGGCTACTGGTCCGAAGCGGACGGCCTCCTGAAGAAGATCCCGGTCGACGGGGGGACGCCCGTATCGCTGACCGACGAGGCGCCCGTATCCTATCTGAGCTGGAACGGGGACGACACGATCCTCTATGCCGGCCCCCGGGGCATCACGAGGATTCCGGCCGCGGGCGGGAAGCCCGAGACCCTCATCCGGTCGGAAGAGGTGCCTTTCTTCTCCCCGCGCCTGCTGCCGGACGGCAAGCACGTGATCTTCACCCTCGGCAGTGCCGCGGGCCGGTACCTTGTCGTCGCGCAATCGCTGGTCTCGGGCGAGCGGAAGATCCTGGCCGTCGGAAGCGACGCCTGGTATTGCCCGACGGGCCACCTCGTTTACCTGTTTCAGAAGAACCTTGTCGCCGTCCCGTTCGAAGCCGACACCCTGGAAATCAAGGGCGGTCAGGTCTCCATGGTGGAGGACGTTTCCCACAAGTGGGGCGCGCCCCACTATGCCCTGGCAGCGGGGGGGACGCTGGTATACATGCACGGGAGTTCGAGCAAGGCCTCGTTCAGCCGCACCCTTCACTGGATCGACCAAAACGGCGGGGAGGAGCCGCTCGGCGCACCCCCCGACGCCTACACCAACCCGAGGATATCGCCCGACGGGAGCAGGGTGGCCCTGTGCCTCGCCGGCTCGCTTTCGGCCTACAATATTCATATCTGGGACCCGGTCCGCGCGGCCCTGGTCCCGCGCACTTTCGATCAAAGCGTCAACATCTCGCCCCTCTGGGCCCCCGACGGCCGGTGGATCGCCTTCCACCACCAGATGGAATCGGACATGTCCATAGGCAGGATCGCGGTCGACGGCCCCGGAAACCTGACGGGGCTCTACGCGCGGCGCAACATGGCCCTGATGCCGGAGTGCTGGAGCGGGGACGGGAAGACCCTCCTGGTGACGGTGGACCTGGTCGGCAGCTCCAACTTCGATATCGCCGCCCTGTCCCTGCAGGGCGGCACGGACTGGAAACCGCTGCTGCAGGAGAAGCACAACGAGCTGCAGCCCCGGCTGTCCCCCGACGGGCGGTGGCTGGCCTACACCTCGGACGCGTCGGGCGCGGAGGAGGTCTGGGTGTGCCCCTTCCCCGCCGTCGATACGGGCCGTACGCAGATCTCCAGAAAGGGGGGGAACAGCCCGCTCTGGTCCCCGGACGGGGAGGCGCTGTTCTACCGCTGCGGGGACGAAGTCATGGCCGTTTCGGTGAGCGCGGGTGCGCACTTCAGCCACGACCGGGCGCACAGCCTTTTCCGGGGCGATTACGTGACCGCCGACACCTGGGTCGGGTCGCTGGGGCTCCAGGCCTGGGACATCCACCCCCGCAGCCGGCGCTTCCTCATGATGAAGGAGGCGGGCCCCGCCGCTACCACCCCCCACAAGATCAACATCGTCCTCAACTGGTTCGAGGAGCTGAAGCTGAAGGGGCAATGAGCGCTCCCCCGGACATTCTCCGGAACGCGCCGGGGACGGACCGCAATGGGCCCTTATTGGAGTGAGACAGGCTACGGTCCGTCCCCGGCACCTCGAGAAAAATCCTGGAGCCGCACTCCTGGACATCCACTATTTCACCCAGAGGGAGCCGCAATCCTGGACATCCACTTATTCAGCCAGAGGACCGCAGATATGGACATCCACCTATCAACACAATGGGTGGATGTCCAGGATTTGCGCCCATCATCCATCATGGGGAAGGTAGCGCGGCGCTACCTCCGCCGTGACCTTCCGGAGCGCCTCCTGTACCGCCTCGTCCGCACGGACAAATTCCTCGAGATGCCCGAGCCCTGGAATGCACATCAGTTCGCCCAGTTCCAGGCCGGCGAGCGAGGCCCTGGCGGCGTTTTCAGGAGTGCCGATCTGACCTGCGGGAACGCGCTCCATCAGATCGGGAGGCTGTTGACCGGTTCCCAGCTCCGTTCGGGTCAGTCCCGGAAGGAGCGCCTGAAAACGGATCCCCTGGGTGCCATACTCGTCGTTCAGGATGCGGGTGAACTGGGCGACGAAGGCCTTGGTCGCAGCATAGACGGCTACCCCCGGCATGCGGGCGTAGGCAAGCCCCGAAGCCAGATTGACGATGGTTCCTCCTCCGCGCTGCAACATGCCGGGCAGGGCGGCGTATGTCAGCAAGGTAACAGCCGTGACATTCACCGCAATCATTTTCTGGATGTACGCGTGATCCATCTCCAGGAAAGGCTTGATGCCCCCGATTCCGGCATTGTTGACAAGCATCGTCAGACGTCCTTCCCCGGCGATGCGTGTCTCCACCCGGCCCAGACTCTGAGGATCGGAGAGATCCGCGACCAGGATCTCGGCCTCTATTCCATACGCTTCTGTTGCGGCTTTGGCCACCGCCTCCAGGCGATCCCGACGCCGGGCGACAAGAAGCAGATCGTGGCCGCGGGCAGCCAGTGCTTTTGCGTATGCGCGGCCGATTCCCGACGAACTGCCGGTGACCAGCGCGAGCGGTCTTGGTTCAGCCATTGTTCTCTCCCGGGGACAGGCAGCACCCGCTGCCGTTTTCGACCTGGACCGGTCCTTCCCCCGCTGGTTGCCACAAGCTGCATCCTGTCGAAGGGGGCCGCGACATCCTGACTCTAACCCAAATCCTGGACATCCACTGATTGAGCAGGCAGGTGGGGGGCCACAACCGGAGCAATTGGTGGGTGTCCACATTTGCGGTCCATGGATCAAAAAGTGGATGTCCAGGATTGCATCTCCGAATGGTGGATGTCCATGATTTTATCGAGGATTTTGCCGGTCCGGCCGCGGTTGATAAACGATCTTTGTATCGCGGTCGATAGGGGATATATTGGTTACGCGTTTTCCACGAGCCGAGGGCGGCCAGCGGTTCCGGCGCACCAACACAGGCGATGGGCGTAAACTCCGGCGGGGGCGCGCAACGGGAAAGCGCGCGCAGGCGGGGAGAGCGGGTTACGGGCAGACCAACCCCAGCAAGTCCTTTTGGATGTAGGATATAGTCTAGTCCGTCCCCGATAATGAGCGGAGCGCAAACCGATGAAGGGAATCATTCTGGCAGGGGGAGCAGGCACGCGGCTCTATCCCCTGACGAGGGCGGTGTCGAAGCAGATCCTGCCACTGTACGACAAACCGATGGTGTATTACCCGCTCTCGGTGCTGATGCTGGCCGGGATCCGGGAGGTCCTCGTCATCTCCACGCCGCGCGACCTGGGGCTCTTCCGCGAGTTGCTCGGCACCGGTGAGCGGCTCGGGATGCGGTTCGAGTACGCCGAACAGGCGGCGCCGCGCGGGCTGGCCGAGGCGTTCCTCATCGGGAAGGACTTCATCGGCGCGGATGCGTGCGCCCTGGTGCTGGGCGACAACGTCTTCTACGGCCAGGGCTTTTCCTCCACCCTGCGCGAGTCGGTGCGCGCCGTCGAGGAGGCGGGAGGGGCCCGCATCTTCGGCTATTACGTGCGCGATCCCAAGGCGTACGGCGTGGTCGAGTTCGACCCGGCCGGGCGCGCCCTCTCGATCGAGGAGAAGCCGGAATTCCCGCGCTCGCACTATGCCGTGCCCGGGCTCTATTTTTACGACAACTCCGTCATCGGCATCGCCGCCGGCCTCGCGCCCTCCTCGCGGGGGGAACTCGAAATCACCGGGGTGAACAACGCCTATCTCGAGCGGGGGCGTCTGTCGGTGGGAGTGCTCGGCCGCGGCATGGCGTGGCTCGACACCGGCACCTACGACGGCCTGCTCGAGGCGGCCAATTTCATCGAAACCATCCAGAAGCGACAGGGGATGTACGTCTCCTGCATCGAAGAGATCGCCTTCGCCAACGGCTGGATCGGGCGCGCGGCGCTCCTGGCGCTCGCGGGCGAATACCGGACCGAGTACGGAGAGTACCTCCGGTGGGTCGCGGAGAAACGGTGATGCCGGCCACCATCGTTCCCACCGCCATCGAGGGGCTCGTCGAGATCCAGCCGCACGTCTTCGCCGACGCGCGCGGCTACTTCCTCGAGACCTGGTCCGAGCGGGACCTCCCGATCCGCTTCGTGCAGGACAACGAGTCGCGCTCGCACCGCGGGGTGCTGCGCGGGCTCCACTTCCAGCGCACGCACCCGCAGGGGAAGCTCGTGCGCGCGGTGGCGGGAGAGGTGTTCGATGTCGCCGTCGATCTCAGGCCCGGCTCCCCCACCCGGGGGAATTGGCACGGGGTGACCCTTTCGGGGGAGCGGCACAACCAGTTCTACATCCCCCCCGGCTTCGCCCACGGCTTCCTGGTGCTTTCGGAGGAGGCGGTGTTCGCCTACAAGTGCACCGATTTCTACCACCCGGAAGACGAGGGGGGGATCGCATGGAACGACCCCGACCTCGGCATCGCCTGGCCCGACTCGGGCGTCGCGCCGATCCTGTCGGAGAAGGACCGGCGCTACCCTACCCTGCGGGAGCTTGAACCATGAGTGGAGCGGGAAGCGCCCGGCGCGCACCGGAAGCGGTGCTGGTCACCGGAGGAGCCGGGTTCATCGGCGTGAACTTCATCCGGTACCTTTTCGGCCGAGGGGATTTCCGCGGCCGCGTGATCAATTACGACGCGCTGACCTATGCCGGCAACCCCGCAAGCCTGGCCGACATCGAGCGGGAGTGGGGAGGGACGCGCTACGTCTTCGTCAAAGGGGACGTAGCCGACCGGGAGGCGGTCGACCGGGTGCTCGCCGGGCACGGGATCGACACCATCGTGCACTTCGCGGCCGAAAGCCACGTCGATCGATCGATCGTGGGGCCGGAGGCCTTCGTCCGAACCAACGTGACGGGGACCTTCACCCTGCTCGAAGCGGCGCGGGCGGCCTGGGGCGCGGGCGAGGGATTCCGGGAAGGTGTGCGCTTTCACCACATCAGCACCGATGAAGTCTACGGATCGCTCGACGAGACCGGCTACTTCACCGAGGAGACCCCCTACGACCCCCGCTCCCCCTACAGCGCCTCCAAGGCCGCGAGCGACCACCTCGTCATGGCCTGCTGGCACACCTACGGTTTGCCGGTGACCCTGTCGAACTGCTCGAACAATTACGGGCCGTACCACTTCCCCGAGAAGCTGATCCCCCTCATGATCCTGAACATGCTCGAAAGGCGGCCGCTGCCGGTATACGGCGACGGGCGCAACGTGCGTGACTGGCTCTACGTCGAGGACCACGCCGCCGCCGTGTGGGACATCGTGCGCGCGGGAAGGCCGGGACAGAAATATAACGTGGGGGGCGGGAACGAGTGGGAGAACCTCCGCCTGGTCGAGCGCCTGGCCGACATCGTAGCCGAAAAGGCGGGGATGGAGGCGGAGGCAATCCGGGCGACGATCACGTTCGTGCGCGACCGGCCCGGACACGACCGGCGCTACGCCATCGACTGCGCGAAAATCGGTCGGGAACTCGGCTGGCGCCCGTCGGTGACCTTCGAGGAGGGATTGGCGCGCACGGTCGACTGGTATCTCCGGAACGCCGACTGGGTGCGCGAGGTGCGCTCGGGGGAGTATCGCCGCTGGATCGAGCGGAATTATGAAATGAGGGAGCAATAGATGGGAACGTACCTGGTCACGGGGGCGGCGGGCTTCATCGGGTCGAAGACGGCCGAGCGGCTGCTCGAGCGCGGGGACGCCGTCGTCGGAATCGACAACATGAACGACTACTACGACGTGCGGCTCAAGGAGGAACGGGTGGAGGCGCTGACGCGGTTCGGGGCGTTCACCTTCAGGAAGTTGGACATCGAGGATCTCGGGGCTCTCGAGGCGCTCGCAGCCGAATACCGCTTCGACGCGGTCGTCAACCTGGCGGCGCGCGCCGGGGTGCGCTACAGCATGGACAACCCGTTCATCTACATGAGCACCAACGCGATGGGGACGCTGAACCTCCTGGATCTCTGCCGGAAGCGCGGGATCGGCAAGTTCGTGCTGGCCTCGACGTCCTCGCTCTACGCCGGGCAGGAGATGCCCTTTTCGGAGACCCTGGCGGTCAACACCCCGATCAGCCCCTATGCCGCGAGCAAGAAGGCGGCGGAGGCGATGTCCTACTCGTATCATTATTTATACGGGATCGACGTTACGGTCGTGCGCTATTTCACCGTGTACGGGCCATCGGGGCGGCCCGACATGAGCGTTTACCGCTTCATCAAGTGGATCGAGGAGGGGACCCCGCTCGAGGTCTTCGGCGACGGGTCGCAGAGCCGCGACTTCACCTATGTCGACGACATCGCCGAGGGGACGGTGCGGGCGCTGCGCCCGCTCGGGTTCGAGGTGATCAACCTCGGGGGGAGCGAGCCGCACCGGCTGGACGAGATGATCGGCCTGGTCGAGAAGTACACCGGGAAGAAGGCGCGGATCGACCACAAGCCCTTTCACAAGGCGGACATCATGGCCACCTGGGCCGACACCGGCAAGGCGGAGCGGCTTCTCGGGTGGAAAGCCACCGTAGGCCTGGAGGAGGGGATCCGCCGCTCCGTCGAGTGGTGGCGTTCCCGCAAATAGTGGACATCCACCTATTGCCGCAATCCTGGACATCCACACTTCAGCTCATTTGTGGACATCCACCCATTCGCGGTCAGCAAACCGTGGGTGTCCATGATTGGGAAGAGGGGATCCTGGACACGATTCTGGACATCCACCTATTTGAGGTCAGCAAATAGTGGATGTCCAGGATTCAGCCCATCTCACTCCAGGCGATTTCGGGGTAGTCGGGAGTGAAATGCTCCATGTCCCAGCGGGAGCGGAAGAGGCAGACGAGACGGTCCTGATGATCGCGCACGAGGGCGAACCCGAAACTCGGCCAGCGGACCTGCGCCAGCGCCTCCGCACTTCCCAGCGGCCAGCAGGCACACTCGTAGGGCAGAAAATCGACCGTGGTCGTAACCCCATACTCCTGAAGCAGACGGGACTGCATCACGTCGAACTGCAGCTTGCCCACGGCGCCCAGGATCGGTTCCCAGCGGGCGGCCTCGGGGTCGTGGTAGAGCTGCGCCACCCCCTCCTCGGCCAACTGCGCGATCCCCTTGCGGAACTGCTTGTTGCGGCTCATGTCAAGGCACCGCAGCACCGCGAAATGCTCCGGTGGAAAGCTCGGGATTCCCCCGTATTCGACCCCCGGCTCCGCGCTCAGGGTGTCCCCGATCACGAACATACCGGGGTTGACCACACCCACCACATCCCCTGCGAAGGCTTCTTCGAGCGTCTCCCTCTCCCGGGCAAACAGCCTGTGCATCCGCGTCATCCGGATCTTCTTGCCAAGGCGCGCGCTGTAGACCTGCATATCGCGCTCGAAGCGCCCGGAGCAGATGCGCAAAAAGGCCATGTTGTCCCGGTGGTTGGGGTCCATGTTCCCCTGGATCTTGAAGACGAAGGCTGAAAAACCGGCTTCGAGGGGATCCACCGGCCCCTGCCGGCCCGCGCGCGCCTGGGGCGGGGGCGCCAGCTTCACCAGTGCCTCCAGAAAGACTTCCACTCCGAAATCGTGCAGGGCGCTGCCGAAAAAGATCGGGGTCTGCTCCCCTTTCAGAAAACGCTCCCGGTTGAAAGAGGCGACCACCCCGCCCAGAAGTTCCAGGTCTTCCTTGAGCTGCCGGACATTGCCGGCGCCGGCGTCCCGCACAAATTCTTCGCTGTCGAGCGCCAATTCCTCCCCGGAACGGTACTCCCCCATGCGGAGATAGGGGATGAAGCGGCGCGACTCGAGTTCGGCCACCCCTCGGAAATCGGCCCCCAGCCCCACCGGCCAGTTTACCGGGCACGCAGAGATCCCCAGCACCCGCTCGATCGAGTCGAAGAGCTCCACCGGCTCAAGGCTCGGCTGGTCCATCTTATTGATGAAGGTGAGGATCGGGATGCGCCGCAGGCGGCAGACCTCGAACAGCTTCAGCGTCTGCGGCTCGATTCCCTTGGCCGCGTCAAGCACCATGACGGCGCAGTCAACGGCCGTCAGTGTCCGGTAGGTATCCTCACTGAAGTCCTGGTGCCCCGGGGTGTCGAGGAGGTTCAGCAGGCGCCCCTCATACTCGAACTGCAGCACGGTCGAGGTGATGCTGATCCCGCGCGCCTGCTCCATCGCCATCCAGTCGGATGTGGCGGCCTTGCGCTGCTTCTTGGGGCGGACCGACCCGGCCCGGTCGATGGCTCCGGCAAAGAGCAGCAGCTTCTCGGTCAGTGTCGTTTTCCCCGCATCGGGGTGGGAGATGATGGCGAAAGTGCGCCGTCGCAGGATCTCCTGGCGCCAGGCGCCCGGGACGTATTCCGTTTCGTTGACGACACCCGCGGTTTCCATGGAATTATGTTTCCGGCGCAAAAGGGGCAAAAGCAAGTAAATAAAGGTTGTAAGAATACATGGGTTTGCCCGGCGAGCAAAATTTTTTTCGGATACGCACCAGAACCCAGTGATAAATCCTGGACATCCACCAATTGCAGGAATACAAAAATTGGATGTCCAGGATTGATTAGGGCTTCCCATCTAAATCCTGGACATCCACGGATAGCGGGAGGGCAAAGAGTGGATGTCCAGGATTTATGGCTTCGGGAGGGGCTCTTTGGCCGGAGGGGGCGTGTCGGTCCGGTAGAGCCTGAAAAATTCGGGGCAGTCTTTTACCAGTGGGGTGCGCGCACTCAGGTCCCTCCCCTTCAGCCCCGCATAATCCTTTCCGTAACGGTAGGCGCGGTGGAGCATGTTGAAGGCGGGGCCTTCACCGCCGAGGAAGCAGCGCATATCGTCGGCTCCCACGACCGGGCTGACGTACTCCCAGACCACTTTCTTTTCGCGCGTGACCTCGAAGAGGTGCCCGTGGTTGGAGGAGGTCACCAGGGTGTTGCCGTTCGGGAGGCGCTGGGCCGCTCCCTGCCGGGCGGTGTAGAAGCTGTTGGAGACCGGAGCGGTGTACTCCCATTCGATCTCCCCGGTCACTGCGTTCACCTCCATGACGGCCGAGCGGTTCCCTTCCGGCCGCTCGCTGCCGTTGTCGAAAAGGAGGAAGCGGTTCTTCCCCAGGGAGGTGGCGTTGTGGTTGCCGAACACCTTCTGGTCGCCATTGTCGAGCCAACCCGGGGGCCTGCCCTGATCGTAAGCACTCGGGTTTCCCCAGCGATAGACCATCCGGCCGGTTTTGCGGTCGATGAGGTAGAACTCGCTGAAATTGCGTGAATTCAGCAGCAACTGGTCGGTTTCGGGAAGGTACTGCACCGAATTGAAGTGGGTCCAGTCATAGGAACCGGCGGCACCCGCCATGGTGTCGGGAATTGCGTAGTTGATGTCAAACCTGAAGGGTCCCGTCCCCACGTGATCCCACACGTGCCACTCCCAGACCGTCTCCCCGGCCGGGTTCACTTCACGCACGAAATCGACCCAGAAATCGGCGGTGATCTTTCCATTCGCGCCCGGCCCCGCCACGGGAATTTTTTTGGGATCGCGCCCCTTTTCGAGGAAAGCGTCGACGCTTCGCCGCTCCCAGGCAAGGATCAGGGTGTTGCCGTTCGGCATGCGGTCGAAGGTGTGGTGCTGCACGGCATCCTCGGTCATCAGCCGGTATTCCCAGATGACCTCACCATTCCAGTCAATCTCCTGCACGATCCCCCCCGCACCGCCGAAAGGGACCGGTGCGCCCTCGAGGATCCCCCCGCGCAGCAGGTTTCCGTTCTCGAGCAGAACCGCATAGCTCCCCGGGGCGTAATCCGTTTTCCAGGAATGCACCGCGTATCCCTCCATGTCTATGAGGTATACCGTCTTCCCCCCCATCGGCGAAAAGAGGGTATAGCCGTCGTAGGCCCCGACCCTATCATAAAGGAGGACCCCCGTGGGGCCGGTGATGGCTTCATAGGCCGACAGCGGCGCCGCAGCGAAAACGAGGCTGAAAAGGAAAAAGACGATCCGTCCCGATTTCATGTTTACTCCCCTTTTTTGGATCCCTGACTCCGACAGTTCGGGATATCCACCTATTGCTCTGCGTTTAAAATTTGCGGGTGTCCCCATTTCAGCACATTTTGTGAATGTCCACAATCTCTCAAATCCTGGACATCCACTATCTCGGGAAACACCCACCGACAAATCCTGGACACCTATCGATTTGGCAATCCGGAAGCATCCAATCGGTGGGCAACCCCGATCCCCAGGCAGATGTTTCATTTTGGCAAAAGAGTGGATGTCCACGATTTCATGAACTTTTTCTTGCTCATTCTGCCGGAGCTTCATTAGTTACTTTGAAAGGAGCGAACTATGGGATTGGCAAGAAGCCTGTATGTCAAAAAAGGGGAGGAAGGAGTGTATCACTGCACCACCCGGTGCGTGCGCCAGGCGTACCTGTGCGGACGGGACAGGGTGACCAACCGTGACCTGTCTCACCGCAGGGAGTGGATCGTCAACCGGTTGCGCTATCTCGCCGGCATTTTCGCGGTCGATGTCTGCAACCATGCAGTCCTGCATACGCACCAACACAATGTCCTGCGCACACGCCCCGATATCGTGGCCGGCTGGACCAGAGACGAGGTGGCCGATCGCTGGCTGACGCTCGCCCCCCCCAGGGGCAAGGCGGCGGGTGCCGAGGGCATGGATACCGCGAGAGCGTTCCTGCTGTCCTGGCCTGAACGGATCGAGGAGTTGCGCATGAGGCTTTGCGACCTCAGCTGGTTCATGAAATATCACAACGAACCTATCTCGCGCGCGGCCAACGCGGAGGACGGCACCAGGGGGAGGTTCTGGGAATCGCGCTATGAATGCCACCCGCTGCTTGACGAAGGCGCCATCATTTCCTGCATGGTGTATGTCGATCTGAATCCCATTCGCGCGGGAATAGCTTCGACCCCCGAAGCCAGCGACTTCACCGGAGTGCAGGAGCGCATCCGCCGCATGAAGCTAGGGATGGGACCGACGGGATCGCCCGGCCTCCTCGACGATGGGTCCAGCTACCTCTGCCCGATCGCCTCGAATCCCCTGCGCCGGGGGATCCTGAACATGACCGAAACCGAATATATCGAGTTGGTGGACGAGATGGGGCGCATGCTGCATCCGGACAAGCGCGGTTCCATCCCATCAGCAATGCGACCGATCCTGGAGCGTGTCGGCATCAAGCCGGACGAGTGGGTCGACACCATCTGCAGCTACGAATCGAGGTTTGGCCAGGCCGTGGGATCCGAACCCAGCCTCCGCAGTTACGCCGACCGGATCGGCAAGCGCTGGGTCCACGGCGTCCGTTCGGCCCGGAAATCGTTCAGGTCCTGAAAACAGCGGCCAGAGCGCCGACATCCTCGCCAAGCTGGTGGACATCCATCATTTAAGCCCAAAACGGGCCTTTGGTAGATGTCCAGGATTGTCTGAGCCACGGCCGGTCAGCCGAAAACGCAACCGAATCCCGGACACTGAATCCTGGACATCCACCATTTGCGTCCCCGGCTCTCTTCCGGTGGATGTCCAGGATTCCGCAGATGGGTGGGTGTCCAGGTTTCGGCGAATACGTGGGTGTCCAGGATTCAAAATGGTGGATGTCCAGGATTTTTTGGACTATGATCGGGGCGTTATCCGATCCGACCATAAGTAGTGATATCTCTGGAGAATGCGCCGTGCATTCGCTAGCAGGAGGAGACTCTGATGAGCCAGAAACATGCCGCGATATCGACTCCCGTCAAGGCGCCCGCCTACGCCTGGGTGGTCCTGTTTGCCCTCTACATGGCGACGCTGGCGGCGCCGCTGAACCTGTTCAAGCTGCCGCCGGTGATGACGACGATCCAGAAGGCGTTCAACCTGAGCATGAGCCAGTCGGGCGACCTGATGTCCATCTTTTCGATCATGGGCTTCGTGCTCGCCATCCCCGCCGGATTCATTCTGAAAAGGTTCGGGATCAAGCTGACGGGGCTGTTCGCGGTCGGGAGCGTCACCATCGGAGCCGCCTTCGGCGCCATGGCCGACACCGCCCGGATGCTCTTCGTCGGCCGGTTCATTGAAGGGGTGGGGATGGGCTTGATCATGGTGGCCGCGCCCCTGGCCATCAGCCTCTGGTTCCCCGCCGAAAAACGTGCCCTCCCCACGGGGCTCTGGGCCAGCAGTGTGGGAATCGGCAACATCGCCACCCTGGTCCTCGCTCCGTCGCTGGCCGTGGCACAGGGCTGGCGCGCCGTCTGGTGGGCGGGCGCCATCTTCTCGGCCGTTGCCTTCGTCCTGTTCGCCATCCTCTTCCGCCTCCCAAAGAAAGAGGAGATGCGGGAAGCCCCGCTCCCTCCGCCGACCGCCGGGGAACCGGAATCCCCCAGCCTGCTAAAAGGAATGGCCAACGTCAACTTCTGGATGATCAGCATCGCTTTCGGCGTCTACAACCTCGTCGTCATGGCGATGTGCTCCTTCCTCCCGGCGTTTCTCGAGTTGGAGCGCGGCTACTCGATTACGTTTGATCAGGGATTCATGATGAACGCCTCTTTCGTGACCGCTTTCATCATGCTGGCCTCCATCTTCTCCGGACCGGCGGGGGGCCATCTCTCCGACCGAATGGGGAAGCGCAAGGGGATCGTCGTGGCCTGCTTCATCCTGATGACCCTGACCTTCCTGATGCCCTTCACGGTCACCGGGTGGATGATCCCCGTCTACATGCTCCTGTTCGGGATCGTGGGGGGTCCGGTCGCCCCGATCCTGCTCGCCTCGGTGCCCGAGGTGGCCACGAAGCCCGCCTTCATCGGGATCGGAATGTCGGTGGCCGCCCTGGGCCAGAATATAGGGATGTACATCGGCCCCAGCCTCTTCAGCCGGATCCAGGAAGCCCAGGGGTGGGCGACCGCGGGCTACTGGATGATCCCCATCTGCATCGTCGGCCTCATCGCCGCCTGGAGGATCAAGGTTCGCTAGCCGGACGCAGGAGGTTCTCGCCCGTGGCGATGAAGTAGATATTTTCAGCGATATTGGTCAGGTGATCCCCGATCCGTTCCGAGTGGCGCCCCATCAGCAGGAGGCCGGTGCCACTCGGGACGCGGTCGGGGGATCGGCTCATGAAAAGCTGCAACTGGTTGAGAAAGTCGCCATAGAGCCGGTCGATCCCCTCGTCGCGGCGCCAGACGGCGACGGCGAGTCCGGAATCGAGTTCCTGGTAGGCGACAACCAGCTCCGAAAGCATGCCGAGGGCGATATCAAGCATCCCGCGAAGCAAGCGGATCAGCTCGACCGGTGTCTCGCCGTCGAGGCAATGCACCAGCTTCCCCATCCCCGCGGCATAATCGGCGATCCGCTCCAGTTCGGCGGCGATTCTCAGCACCGACACCGTCATGCGCAGGTCTGTGGCCATGGGCTGGCGCGTGGCCAGGAGCCTGACGGTGAGGGCATCCACCTCCATCTCGAGCTCATCGACCCCCTGGTCTTCCGAAACCAGTCTCGCGGCCAGGCCCGCGTCCCCCGACTCGATCACACCCACGGCCGTCTCGAGCTGCCCCTTGGTGCGTCGAGCCATCTCCAGAACCGCTGCGTTGAGCTCCCTGATTTCCGCCTCATAGGTTTTTACGGTATGTTCCATATGCATGATCCTCCCCCCCCAGCATTGCCGGCCCCTCCCGCCCCCGTCCAACTCAAATCCTGGACACCCACCATTTCCACATTCCTCTATCGTGGACATCCACCATTTGGTGCCCCTTCCAAACCCAAGGAACAAATCCTGGGCAAATCCTGGACATCCGCTGATTGGGTGAAAGTGTGGATGTCCAGGATTGCGGTCCTTTGAGGCAATGGGTGGATGTCCAGGATTTCATCTCCGATTGGTGGATGTCCAGGATTGGTCACCGGGAGCTCCCGGGACCTTGCCGGGCTAGCCGAAGCGGCCGGTGATGTAGTCCTCCGTCAGCGGGTGGAGCGGGTTGGTGAAGACGATTTCGGTCCGCCCCACCTCGATCAGGTCCCCGAGATGAAAATAGGCCGTGCGCTGGGACACCCGCGAAGCCTGCTGCATCGAGTGGGTCACGATGACGATGGAGTAACTGGCCCGCAGCTCGTCGATCAGGTTCTCGATGTGGGCGGTGGCGATCGGGTCGAGGGCCGAGCAGGGCTCGTCCATCAGGATGATCTCGGGCTCCACGGCCAGGGCGCGCGCGATGCAGAGCCGCTGCTGCTGCCCCCCCGAAAGGGCCGTCCCCGGCTGACCGAGCCGGTCCTTCACCTCTTCCCAGAGCCCCGACCGCCGGAGCGAGCGCTCGACGATCCCGTCCAGTTCGCATCGGTCCCGGGCCAGGCCGTGGATCTTCGGCCCGTAGGCCACGTTGTGCCAGATCGATTTCGGGAAGGGGTTCGGCTTCTGGAACACCATCCCCACCTGCGCCCGCAGAGGGACCACGTCCACGCTTCTGTCGTAGATGTCCGCGCCGTCGAGCCGGATGTCGCCCGTCACCCGGCACCCCTCGATCGGGTCGTTCATCCGGTTCAGGCAGCGGATGAAGGTCGACTTGCCGCAGCCCGAGGGCCCGATCAGGGCGAGGACCTCGTTCTTGGCGATGTCGAGCGAAACCCCGCGGACGGCATGCTTCTCCGCATAGTGGACGTCGACGTCGCGGCACGTCATTCGCGGATCCGCGACCAGGGGGGACCCGACCGTCCTCCGATCTTCCCTGCCGATGCGGCGGGCCCCGGCCGCCAGGACCGGAGCCGCGCCGCTTTCACTCTGCGACATGGTTCTCCCCACCGCGTATCACTTGAACTGAATGGGCGTCAACTCTTTCACCGCCCTGGCCACGGCCTTCCTCTCGGCGTCCGGCATCGGGATCAGCCCCTTGTCGGACAAGTAGCCATCGGGCCCCCAGGCCTTTTCGCTCGTGAACTCCGCGAGGTATTCCTTCATCCCCGGGATCACGGCGACGTGCGCCTTCTTCACGTAGAAGTAGAGGGGGCGCGAAAGCCCGTAGCTGCCGGCGGCGATCGCCTCGAACGTCGGCTGGACGCCGTCGACGAACGATCCCTGGAGCTTGTCGCTGTTCTGGTCCAGGAAGCTGAACCCGAAGATCCCCAGGGCGTTCGCGTTAGCCTGGAGCTTCTGCACGATCAGGTTGTCGTTCTCCCCCGCCTCGACGTAGGCCCCGTCCTCGCGGATGTTGTGGGCGATGGCGGTGAATGCCTTTTCATCTTTGGCCCTGAGGTCGGCCAGCGACTGGAATTTCCTGGCGCCCGATTCCATGGCCAGCTCCACGAAGGCGTCGCGCGTTCCCGAGGTCGGCGGCGGCCCGAGCACCTCGATCCTGACGGCGGGGAGCGAGGGGTTGACGTCGCTCCAGGTTCTGTTCGGGTTGGGGACAAGCCTGCCCGAGGCGTCCGGGATCTGCTTGGCCAGCGCCGTGAAGATGTCCTTTGCCGATAGGCGCAGCGCCGCCGTCTTCTTCGAGTTGGCCAGCACGATCCCGTCGTAACCGATCTTCACCTCGATGATGTCCTTCACCCCGTTTTTCGCGCAGGTCGCGCCTTCCGACGACTTGATGGCGCGCGAGGCGTTAGTGATGTCCGGGTGCTCCACCCCCACGCCGGAGCAGAAGAGCTTGAATCCTCCCCCCGATCCGGTCGACTCGATCTTGGGGGTCTTGAAGCGGGTGGTTTTGCCATACTGCTCCGCCACCACCGTGGCGAACGGGTAGACGGTCGAGGAGCCGACGATGTTGATGTGATCCCGCCCCGACTGGCCGAAACCCGAGGGGATATTGGCCGCGAGCAGGGCGGCCAGTGAAACAATGGTTATTTTCGACATGTACTCTTCTCCTTGAGAATGAACACTCAATAACGCCTTTCGAACTTCCTCCGGAGCAGCACGGCCGCCGCATTCATCAGGATGAGGAACGCCAGGAGCACCATGATCGCGGCCGAAGTCCGTTCGGTGAAGGCGCGTTCGGGGCTGTCGGCCCAGAGGAAAATCTGGACCGGCAGCACGGTGGACGGATCGGTCAATCCGCCGGGTACATCGACGATGAAGGCGACCATGCCGATCATCAGCAGAGGGGCGGTTTCCCCCAGCGCCTGGCCCATCCCGATGATGGCCCCGGTGAGCATGCCGGGCATGGCAAGGGGCAGCACGTGGTGCAGCACCATCTGCATCTTGGAGGCGCCCACGCCCAGCGCCGCCTCGCGGATCGACGGGGGGACCGCCTTCAGGCTGGCGCGCCCGGCGATGATGATGGTGGGAAGCGTCATCAGGGCCAGCACCAGACCGCCGACCAGCGGGACGGAACGCGGGAGCCCCATGAAGTTGATGAACACGGCCAGACCCAGGAGCCCGAAGACGATCGAGGGGACGGCCGCGAGGTTGTTGATGTTGACCTCGATGAGACTCGTCCAGTGGTTCCTGGGCGCGAATTCTTCGAGGTAGACGGCCGCGGCGATCCCCACCGGGAAGGAGAGCAGGAGCGTGAGCCCGAGGGCGTAGAGCGACCCCATGACCGCTCCCCGGATGCCGGCCAGTTCCGGCTCGCGGGAATCGCCGTTGAGGAAGAAGGCGGAGTTGAAGCGTTTCGCGATCCTCCCCTTCATCTCGAGCCGCTCGATCCACCCGAGCTGACGGTCGCTCGTGCGCCGCTCCGTCTCGGGGAGCCGGCGATCGTAAACCCCCTTCACCAGCATGTCCACGTCGTCGTCGGCCGGCACCCAGACCGCCGCCGTCCGGCCGATGAGGTCGGGGGACTGGAGCACCATGCGCCGCAGCTGGAAGGCGGCGCCCGAACTGGCCAGGGCGTAGAGCTCGCGCAGCTCGCCGCGGCCCGTCACGTCGGGGAACATCCCCCGCAGCGAGCGCTTGACCAGGGCGCCGTAGTCGCCCGCCCCGGGATCGCCCGCGTCGATGGCCCCCGGGTCGAAGAAAACCTCGAGCCGGAGGAACGTCTGCCGGAAGGCCCCGATGCCGCTCTGGAAGATGGAGATGAAGAGGACCGAAAGAAAGAGGAGGCTCAGGCAGACCGCGGCGACGCCGTACAGGCGGAACCGCCGCTCGGCGGCGTGCCGCCGCGCGAGCCCCCGCCGCACGATGTCCATGGCCCGGCCGCCCGCGATCGCTTTTCCTTCCGTCAGGTTATTCATGCCGCTCCTCCGATTCGCGACCGCCGCAGGGCGCGGTCGCGTTCTTCACCCGAAAGCGCGCTCCCCTCCATCCGCCGGCCGGCCGTGGCGCCGCAGGCGCGTTCCAGGAGCCGCACGAAATCGCCTTGAGACCTCCACCATCGGGCCACAAAAGAGTCGCGCCAGCGGGAGAGCCGCGCCCTCACGTTGGCCCCGCCTGCGGGGGCGGGATTGCTCCGGCTATTCATACTGCTCCCTGTATTTCCGGACCACGGAGAGCGCGATCACGTTGAGACAGAGGGTGGCCACGAAAAGGACCAGGCCCAGGGCGAAGGCCGCCAGGGTCTTGGGGCTGTCGAATTCCTGGTCCCCGACCAGCAGGGTGACCATCTGGACCGTCACCGTCGTCACCGCCTTGAGCGGGTTGGCCGTCAGGTTGGCCGCCAGTCCGGCCGCCATCACCACGATCATGGTTTCGCCGATGGCCCGGGAAACCGCCAGGAGGATGCTCCCGACGATGCCCGGGAGGGCGGCGGGAAGCACCACCTTCCGGATCGTTTCGCTCGGCGTGGAACCGAGGGCGCAGGCGCCGTCGCGCAACGAGCGCGGCACGGCGTGGATCACGTCGTCCGAGAGGGAGGAGACGAAGGGGATGATCATGACGCCCATGACGAGGCCGGCGGCCAGGGCGCTTTCGCTCGAAACGTCCAGGCCCAACGCCCCCCCCGCCCTGCGGATGGCGGGGGCGACGGTCAGGGCGGCGAAGAAACCGTAGACCACCGTCGGGATCCCGGCCAGGATCTCCATGCACGGCTTGACCGTCGACCGCACCCGGGCCGCAGCGTATTCGGAAAGGTAGACGGCCGCCAGGAGGCCGATCGGGATCGCCACCGCCATGGCGATGGCCGAGATCATGAGGGTGCCGGCAAATACGGGGACGGCGCCGAAGGCGCCCGAGGATCCGACCTGGTCGGAGCGGATGGCCGTCTGGGGGCTCCACTGGAGCCCGAACAGGAACCGGGTCACGGGGACGGCCTGAAAAAACCGCACGGCTTCGAACAGGACCGACAGCACGATCCCCACCGTCGTGAAGACGGCGACCGAAGAGCAGACGACGAGAAGGCCGCTTATCACCCGTTCCACGGCGTTGCGCGCCCTCAGCCTGGGGGTGATGGTTTTGCGTACCAGGAGGATGGCCCCGATGGCCAGGGCGAGCGCGCAGACCGTGAGCGCCATCCGGCTGATCGACTGCAGGCGCAGGTAATGGTCGGCCGCCGCGCGCATATCGGCATCGACGGCTCCCGACACGATGTTGCCCGAGGCGAGGTTCTTGATGTCGTTGACCGCCAGGTCGAGCCTGCTCTCCGGGAGCGTGCGAACCGACTCGGGAAGCCCGGAAACGACCAGGCTCGTGACGACCCTCTCCTCCGACACCTGCCAGAGGGCAAAGAGCAGAAGGGCCGGAATCCCGCACGCCAGCGCCGCGAGCGCGCCGTAGTAGGCGGGCCGCGAATGCAGCCTCACGGCTCTCACCCCCCCACCGGCGACGGTGTGGGAGCGCCGGAGCCCCACCCAGTAGCCCGCAGACGAAAGCGCGAGGATCGCGATAAAAATCAATCCGGGTGACATCAGATCGGACCCTGTCCTTTCATTCCTTCCCTCACGATTGAATGAATACCTTTTCTTTGTTAGGGATCGTTTGCGGTTGTGTGAAATTCCGGTTAAGGATCGCCTCCGCTCTCGGGCGCCTCACCCGCGGAGTCTGCCGGGCCGTCATCGGGGCAGAAGTTACCGGAGAATTATGGACATCCACCTTTTGTGGAAATCCCGGAGAAATATCCTGGACATCCACCATTTGTGAAAATCAGTGGATGTCCAGGATTTGCAAATTGGTGGACGCCCTCGATTCTGGGTTCATCGACGCGCCGGATTCGCTGCCCGGGGAACTACCAGGCGGACTCCCCGCCCCTGGTCCTGTATCCACCTGCCCGGTCGTTCTCAGGGTAGCGAGAGCAGAACCGTGCGGGCGTCCGGGCCCGTCCCGGCAGCGCAATCCTGCGTAACACCTTTGGCCCGGCGGGTGCCTGCGGTCCGCCCCGGGCCCTGCGGGTTGTCGCCCAAATGAAGTTTTCATGAAATCGGGGTGGCCCGGTTGATTCGGACCGAGGGCGCGCTTAACTTGAAAGTGGAACCGGAAAAGGGGGGGGTGTGGCCAAAAAGAGTATTCTGTTCATTTGCCGGCACAACAGCGGCCGGAGCCAAATGGCGGAAGGCTATGTCCGGCGCTTCGCAGGGGACCGGTGGGAGGCGTCAAGCGCCGGGTTCGAGCCCGCCGAAAAGGTCAACCCGCTGGTTGTCGAGGCGATGCAGGAGGAGGGGATCGACCTGTCAGGCAAGACGCCCCGGAGCGCCTTCGAACTGTTCCGCCGGGGCGCCTTGTTCGACATCGTCGTCACCGTGTGTGACGACTCCGAGTCTCAATGCCCTGTTTACCCCGGAATCACCCGGCGGGTACATCACCCATTCCCGGACCCCGCCGCCGCGAGCGGGTCGCACGGGGAGCGCCTGGTCACCGTGCGCGCCATCAGGGACGCCATCAAGGAATGGATCCTCGGCCCGGACAGCCCGCTTGCCGACCAATCACCTCAGACGGGAAAACCCGATTCGGACCGGAAACCTTGACCGTAGCCACCGCTAGTGGCATTCCCGTTCCCCCCCCAATCATGGACATCCGCCGATTGTGAATCCCGGAATCAAATCCTGGACATCCACTTTTTGTGAAAGCGGTGGGTGTCCATCATTGCAAAACTGGTGGGTGTCCATGATTGGGGCTTCATCGGAACGCCGGATTCCGGGCAATTCGATATGGGAATCAGGGATCCCCTTCTGTTCTCTTTTAGGGTGCCCTCAAATGCGAGTCTGGGCCCTTGCGTGGGATCCTCCCGCTACCTCACGGTGGGCTGATGTATAATGATTTCCTTGGGATTCGGCGGGAGAGGATGAAAAAGCTCGCGGCACGCAACAAGCGGAAAAGACTCTGGCCCTGGGTGGCCACCGCGGCGCTCTGCGCGGTTGGGCTGGCAGCGGCCCTCGTACCCGGGAAGAAGCCCCAGGCATCCGCCTCCGTTTCCTACCGGCTTGCCGCCCGCCATCCCCACGATCCCGCCGCCTTCACCCAGGGGCTCGTTTACCTCGACGGATCGCTCTACGAAAGCACTGGGCAGTATGGGGAGTCGATGCTGCGCATGGTGGAGATCGCCACGGGAAGGGTGCTCAGGAAAAAAGCCCTCGGGCGCGAGTACTTCGCCGAGGGACTCGCCGAGCGGGCGGGGAGGCTCTACCAGCTGACATGGCGCGAAAAGACCGGTTTCATCTACGAAACGAGGGATTTCAGTCGTGTCGGAAGCTTCGCTTACGAAGGGGAGGGGTGGGGGCTCGCCCACGATGGCCGCAGCCTCGTGATGAGCGACGGGAGTTCCACCCTCGCCTTCCTGGACCCGAAAACGCTCAAGGCGGTGCGGCGCCTGCCGGTGCTCTACCGCGGCATCCCCGTCGATCGGCTGAACGAACTCGAATATGTGCGGGGGGAGATCTGGGCCAATGTCTGGTTGACCGACCGGATCGCACGGATCGATCCCGCCACCGGATTCGTCACGGGATGGCTCGACCTTTCGGCCCTGTACCCCCAACACGATCGAACCCCCGAGGCCGACGTGATGAACGGCCTGGCCTTTGACGAGGCCGAAAACCGGCTTTTCGTTACCGGCAAATACTGGCCTTGGCTGTTCGAACTCTCTCTCAACTTTTAGTTTGCCAACCAATGGCTCGGGATTCGGGGCCGCCATAACTGGGGTTCCGTCCGGCCCGCGGAGCGGCCGCTGACGGGAAGCGGGCGGCCACGAACAATTCGAGCTCCGAAACATCCGTCGGCCCGACTCCCTGCCCCCTGAAGCGGATAATTCACGGCGCTTCATCGCGGAATACGCAGCCGGGTGGAACTCCGTAGATTTGGCGGATGGCGCCGACGCAGCCGACGATTCCCGGATGACCCGGGTGAGACATTCACGGGCCTGGGGCCGCGGCGCGGGAAGGGATGTTCAAAAAAAGACAGTTTTTCCTGTGAGCCTCGCTTGTTTCGGCTTACAATGCCGCGTCAAAAATTTTCACGCATGCGGCCTTCGGCACAGCCGCCCATCCAGTGGAGAACGGGAGAGGTTTATGAAGAAGAACGGAAAAGAGATCGTCATCAACGGTATCCGCGTCGACAAGAGCGTCTTCAGGAAAGTGGCGCTGCGCCCCTGCGGGCCCGATTGCCTTGCCGACTGCTGCTCGGGCGGCGTCTGGATGACGGATGACGAGCCTCCCCGCATCATGAAATGGGCCAAGACCATCAAGCGCCATCTGCCCAAGGACCGGCACGACGAAACGCAATGGTTCGTGACGCGCAAGTCCAAGGACACGCCGAGCGGAATCGAGACCGGAACCAACACGGTCGAAGACCCGGAGCGGGAGGACGAGACCTGCTGCATCTTCCTCCGGACCGACCGCAAATGCGCACTGCAGGTGATTTCGCGAGACCGGAAACTAGGGTGGCCCGGCATCAAGCCTTTTTATTGCTCCATCTATCCTCTCTACCTGGAGAACGATGTCTTCTCCATCGACGAGACCACCGAACTGGACGAAGAGACGGCCCTCTGCCGCCATAAGGCGGATGAAAAGCGCCCGATGTTCGAGATCTACCGGGACGAGGCCATCCTGATCCTGGGAAAGAAGGGGTACGGGGAGTTGAAACGCATCGCCGCCGGGACGAACGGGACCCGGGCGACATCGCAGGTCGTCGCTAAAGCCCCGGCCGCGAAAAAGCAGACGTTAAAGGGAGCGAAGGAAACCGGCAGGAAGGGGACGGAAAAGAAAGTTGTGGCAAACGCGGCCCCGGCAAAGCAGGCGGCCAGCATGAAGGCCGCCGCGGGATCCACCCCCGCCAAGAAGGCCCCAAAAACCGGAGGGAAGAAAACACCTGCCAGGAAGGCCCCAACTAAAAGGAAGTAGACCTCAATCGTGGACATCCACTATTTGGTGAAATCCTGGACATCCACGCATTGAACGCGGAAGGAACGTGGGTGGACATCCGCCATTTTCCGGCGGGCCGACAATTGGTGGATGTCCACGATTGGGGCGGCCCAGGCCGATTGGTGGATGTCCGCGATTCGCGGTCGGGTCGTCGCGGTCAGTCACCGATCGATTTCGCCAGTTTCTGCGCCGCGATGTGGATCAGGTCCCAGGCGGTGTTGAAGGGGGGCGAATAGGCGAAATCCTGGTACCCGATGTCCGCCAGCGTCATCCCCGCAGCCAGGGCGACCGAAAGGGCGTTCACCCTCTCCACGGCCCCTCGTGCTCCGACGGCCTGGGCCCCCAGGAGCTTTCCCGTCGGCCGGTCGGCCACCAGTTTCAGCCCCAGCTTCTTCTCCCCCGGCATGGCGGCCACGATGGCGTTTCCCCAGATGAGCACGCTTTCGGGATGGTATCCCGCTTCGGCCGCCTCAGCTTCATCGAGCCCTGTCGCCGCCACCTCAAGATCGAAGACCTTGAAGCAGCGCGCACCGACCACCCCGGGAAACACCATCTCGCCGCCGCCTATGTTTATTCCGGCCACGCGCCCCTGCTTGTTGGCGATATCGCCGAGCGGGATGTGAGTCCATTTGCGGCTGATGCGGTGGTAGACCTCCGCGCAGTCCCCGACAGCGTAAATCGCCTCCTCCGAGGTCCGCTGGGAAAAATTGACCCCGATGGCGCCCGATTGGCCGAGCCTCAGCCCGGCCGACGCGGCGAGGGCGGAATCGGGTTTCACCCCTATGGCGATCAGGATGAAGTCGGCTTCCAGCGGGCCGCCGTTCGAATGGAGCCGAAGCGCATAGTCGGCCCCCTTCTCGATCGATTGGAGCCCGGTGTCGGGGCGGAATGTCACGCCCTGGCGCGCGAGTTCCTCCTCGATCATGGTGGAGAGTTCCGGATCCCACATGGCCGCGGTGCGCGGGGCCAGATCGATCATCTCCGTTTCGATGCCATGCCCGCGCAGGGCCTCGCACATTTCGAGACCGATAAAGCCGGCGCCCACCACGAGCGCCTTCCGGCATTCCTTCTCCCGGATGTAGGTCTTGAGGGCCACCGCGTCGGGGAGGGTTTTGAGCGTGAAAACCCCTTCGAGGTCCACCCCGGGGACTTTCGGGACGATGGGGACCGTGCCGGTCGCCAGGACCAGGATGTCGTAGGGAACCATGATCCCGTCCTGGAGCCGGACAACCCCCTGCCTCCGGTCCACTTCCTCCACACGCATCTCCAGGCGCACGTCCACTCCAGATTCGCGGAACTTTTCCGGGGTCCGGGCGATGAGCTTCCTTTCGTCCTTGATGAGGTCCTGGATGTAGTAGGGCATGGGGCAGGCGGCGGTGGACACATGGGGTCCCTTCTCGATCATGGTTATCCCCAGCGACGGATCCCGCCGGCGCGCCTCCGCGGCAACTGAGGCTCCCCCGGCCCCCCCCCCGACAATGACAAGGTTTCGGCTCATAGACGCACCCTCGAGAGATCTGTTTACAGGCAGGTTCCGGACTTCATTGTAAACCAAAAGCCCATTGTGGACATCCACCAAATGAGGCGGCAGGGGGGGCGCGGGATCAGAAATCATGGACACCCACCTATTGTGGAGGGAGTGGACATCCACCTTTCAGCCTTGGGGACCAGGGGATGGCCGCACGCGTCATCGAGTGCGGGAATCCAGGGAGTCCCAGAGGGTGTAGGCGTCGAGCAGTTCCTGATGCAGGATCTCCTTCCGTTCGAGCACCCGGGCGATTTCGTCGGGGGTCTCAAGGTAGAAATCAGCGGCGGCGATCCGGGCGTCGATCCCCTCCTGTTCCGCCTCCAGCTCCTCGATCCGTCCCGGGAGGAGGTCATACTCCCGCTGCTCCATGTAGGAGAGCTTCCGGCGCGCGCTCTTCCGTTCCACCTCCTCGCCGCGAGGGGCGGAGGCGCGGGGCTTCGGCGCGAGCTTTTCCTTCGCTTCTGCGGCGGCCTTCCGTTCGGCCCATGCCGCGTACCCGCCGATGTGCTCCTCGACGCGGCCGCCCGGCTCGAACACCAGCATGCTGGTGACGACATTTTCCAGGAAGGCGCGGTCGTGGCTGACCAGAAGGATCGTGCCGGGAAAATCGACCAGCCGCGCCTCGAGCAGCTCCAGGGTCTCCAGGTCGAGATCGTTGGTCGGCTCGTCCAGCACCAGCACGTTGGCCGGGCGCGTAAAGAGCCTCGCCAGCAGGAGGCGGTTGCGCTCCCCCCCCGAGAGCGCCTTCACGGGTGAGCGGGCGCGCTCGGGCGCGAAGAGGAAATCGCGCAGGTAGCCGTTGATGTGGCGGGACCGGCCGTTGATGGTTACGACTTCGTTCCCCGCCCCCACCGTTTCCAGCACGGTCTTTTCAGGGTCGAGTTGCTCCCGCTGCTGGTCGTAGTAGGCGGGCTGAACATTGGTGCCGACCCGGATGGAGCCCGAGTCGGGGGCCAGTTCGCCCAGCAGCAGCCGCAGGAGCGTGGTCTTGCCCGCCCCGTTCGGGCCGAGAAGGCCGATCCGGTCTCCCCGCATGATCCGGATTGAAAAGTCACGAATCACAAATTGTGGACATCCACCTTTTGGCCCCGACGATTGGTGGGTGTCCATGATTGGGCCCGCCTCGGGCAAAGAGTGGATGTCCACGATTTTGCCGGGGAAGGATTTGGAGACGTGGTCGGCTTCGTAAACGAGGCGGCCGGAGGGATCGGCCGCCTGAAGTTCGAGCCGGGCGGTTCCCGTGCGCTCGCGGCGGGCGGCGCGCTCGGCCCGCATGGCCATCAGGGCGCGCACTCTCCCCTCGTTCCGGGTCCGCCGGGCTTTGACCCCGCGGCGGAGCCATGTCTCCTCCTCCTCGAGCCGTCGGTCGAATTTTGCCCTCCCGAGCGCCTCGTTGGCCAGCCACTCCTCCTTCCGGCGCAGGAATTCGCCGTAGCCGCACTCCCACGAAGTGAGCCGCCCCCGGTCGAGCTCCACGATCCGGCTGGCCAGCCGCCGCAGGAATTCCCGATCGTGGGTGACAGTCACCACCGTCCCCGCATATTCCACCAGGAAGCTTTCGAGCCAGGCGATCGCGCCTATATCGAGGTGGTTGGTCGGTTCGTCCAGCAGGAGGAGCTCCGGCTGGGCCACCAGCGCCCTGGCAAGCAGCACCCGGCGGCGCCAGCCTCCCGAGAGGGTGTCCACGATCGCGTCGGGGGGGAGTTCCAGGCGGGAAAGGATCGTCTCCACCCGCTGCTCGAGCCGCCACCCGTCCCTTTCCTCCAGCTCCTGGTGGAGCCGCCCCAGCCGGTCAAGCAGCGCCGCGTCCGTGCTCTCCGAGACCCGGACGGCGGCGTGATGGTACTCGGCCGCCAGGCGCCCGAGATCCCCGAGTCCATCAGCGACGGCGTCGAAAACGGGACGGTCGTCCCCGAGGGCCGCGTCCTGGTTCAGCAGGGCCGTCCGCATGGAGGGCTGCCGGTAGACCGACCCGGAATCGGGCTCCAGGGAGCCGCCCAGGATCGCGAGCAGCGTCGACTTCCCGGTCCCGTTCCGTCCCAGGATGCAGACCCTTTCCCCCTCCTCGATCTGAAGCGCTGCACTATCCAGCAGCGGCAGGGAGCCGTAGGCAATCGATATTCTGTCCAGCGTGACCAGTGCCATCCCCAAACAGTACCATGAAGCCCCGAACGCGGCTGTTTTCTTCTTCCCCGATATTCCGTAAAATCCTCCATTGACCCGGATTGTGCCGGGGGCGCGGCTCGAGGTGTGGAAACGCGGCACGGATGCCTCCAGGGTGCCTGCGCGGCGGGATCCGCACGCTTCGCCTGGGCCCGGTAAAAAATTCAGTCGAAAGGGGAAAAGCGTGGAAACGAAGGGCCGCACCCGAATCGTTCTGGCCATGGCCCTCTGCCTGGGCGCGGGGGTGATTTCCGGCATCCTCCTGGGACAGCACCATGGGGAGCCCTGGGCGGTGTCCACGGTCACGGAGCGCTGCGGCGACGCTGAATCGGGCAGCTGCGGGGAGGTGGCGCAAAGCGCCTGGTCCGCCTTCGCCGGGATCCCGCTCGCAGCGCTGGGGCTCGCCTTCTACACCTCCCTGGCGCTTCTCGCTCCCCTGGCCCTCTTCGCCCCGGCAGGGCTCCGGAAAGCCCTGATCGGCTCCATCCTCATCCCCTGCCTCCTTGTCGGGCTGGCGTTCGACCTCCTTCTCCTCATGCTGCAGGCGTTCGTCCTCCACGCATGGTGCGCCTTCTGCATCGCCACCTACCTCCTCGGCCTGGCCGCCCTCCTGGTTCTTCTCCCCTTCCGCGGGAACCCGAGGCGACTATTCGCCCGGTTCGCGCCGCCGGAGGGGAAACTCGCCCTGGCCGGGTGGGCGCTGGCCGTGGTGGCGGTCGCCCTCGCCGTCGGCTCCTTCAACTGGATGCTGGAGAGCCGGGCCGACGCGCGTGAAGGTTCGCTCCTCGGCTCCTCAGCCGATGGGCAGAACTCGGAAGACGGGGACCCCGACGATCCCTCCTACTGGCAGAAGCGGGCGCGCCGCCTGGAGGGCATTCTCGACGACCCGCGCCGGACGGAGGCCTACTGGTCGGAAAAGGCGCTGAGGGAATTCGACGAGGCACGAGCGGAGGAGATCGATCTTACCGGCATCCCGGGCGAAGGGGATGAAGGTGCGCCGGTCACCGTGGTGGAATACTCCGATTTCCTCTGCCCCTACTGCCGTCAGCTCTCCACGGCGCTTTTGCGTTACGTTCCGGAATCGAAGGGGAAGGTGAGGGTGTACTTCAAGAACTACCCGCTCGACCGCGAGTGCAACCCCGTCCTCTCCCGCTCGACCCATCCCGGCGCCTGCCGGCTCGCCCTGGGCGCTGTCTGTGCCCGCCGGCAGGAAAGGTTTTCAGCCTACCAAGACCGGGCGTTCGAAGCCGGGATCGACGACCCGCAGATGGACGATGTGGTGAAGATCGGGCGCAAAGCGGGGCTCGACCTCCGCGCCTTCCGGCGCTGCCTCGAGGACCCCGGGGCCCGGGCGGCGCTCGACGCGGAGGTGGCCGAGGCCAACCGCCTCGGTGTCGACTCCACCCCCTCGGTCTACGTCAACGGAAAGCCGCTCGAGCGGGTCAATGACTTTCTGAAGGTCGTCGACCGGGAGGCGCGCAGGCAGGGGTTCTCCCCGGTACCGTAGCCGTCGGCTGGCACGGCGACTGGAAAGGTCAGGCGTTCCCCTCGAGCCCGATCTCGCGCGCCACGGACCGCATCCCCAGGATGGCGTCGGTAATAAGACCGGTGAGATCGGTGCCGAGGAGCTCCGCCCCCTTCTCGATCACCCCGCGGTTCACCCCGGCCGCGAAGCGCTTGTCCTTCCACTTCTTCTTTACGCTCGGCGCCTCCATGTCGAGGATGCTTCTGGACGGCCGGACCAGGGCCGAGGTGGCGACCAGGCCCGTGAGTTCGTCGACGGCATAGAGCGTCTTCTCGAGCGGGCTCAAGGGCTCGACTTCGGAGCAGATGCCCCAGCCGTGGCTTACCACGGCGCGCACGTATTCCTCCGGCCACCCCGCCTCCCGCAGGATCCGGGCGCTCCTGCGGCAGTGCTCCTCGGGGTAGCGCTCGTAATCCAGGTCATGAACCAGGCCGATGATGCCCCACATCTCCTCGTCCTCTCCCCGTTTGCGCGCCATATGCCGCATCACCGCCTCCACGGCCAGAGCGTGCCGGCGGAGGCTTTCGCTTTCGTTGTACCGGCAGAGAAGGCCCCAGGCCTCCCGCCGTGTCGGAATATGCGTGTCCATATCCGGGAGTATACGCATCCTGCAGCCCGGCGCAACCACCCAATTGTGAGATCCAATTGTGGACATCCACTCATTAAACAAATCATGGACACCCACGGATTGGGTAGCCGAATTTGTGGACACCCACCAAACGAGCAAAATGGTGGATGTCCACAATTGGATCTCCAGGATTGGATCCGGGCCGGAGAATGGGTGAATGGTGGATGTCCATGATTTGTTCGCATGGTAGTCTTTATGCGGGAACCAGCAGGGCCGGGCGACGGGATGCCCGTGCCTTTCAGTTGGTGGATGTCCATGATTGAATCAGTTGGTGGGTGTCCATGATTGGATGGGGCAGACAAGGAAGGGATATGGAGCAGAAAAACACGCCGATTCCGGAAATTCAGTGCGACAAATACAGGCTGGCTAACGGTCTGGAGGTGATGCTCGTTGAGGATCACCGACTCCCCCTGACCGCGGTCAACATCTGGTACCACGTGGGACCGGCCGACGAGCGGCCGGGGCTGCGGGGGTTCGCCCACCTGTTCGAGCACATGATGTTCGAGGGCTCCGGATATGTCGGGGAGAAGGCCCACTTCCTCCACCTGGAATCCGCCGGGGCCAGCACCATCAACGGCACCACCGACTTCGACCGGACCAACTTTTACGAAACGCTCCCCTCCAACCAGCTGGAAATGGCACTCTGGCTCGAAAGCGACCGGATGGGGTTCCTTCTCGAAGTCCTCGACAGCCGGAAACTCGAGACACAGCGCGATGTCGTCCGCAACGAGCGGAGGCAGGTGGTGGAAAACTCCCCCTACGGTTTGGTGCAGGAGGCGATCTTCCACCAGCTCTTCCCCCAGAACCACCCGTACTACGCCTCCATCATGGGGTCGCACGCCGACATCGAGGCCGCCCGCCTCGCCGACGTGAGGAAGTTCTTTCAGCGCTATTACGCCCCCAACAACTCAAGCCTCGTGATCGCGGGGGACATCGACCCGGCGAACACCCGCTCCCTGGTGGAGCGCTATTTCGGGCCGATCCCGGCAGGAAAGCCGGTGTCCCGCGCCCCGGTAGACACCCCGCAGATCCGGGAGGAAAGACGGGTGGTCGTCGAGGACCAGGTCGAGTTGCCCCGGGTGTACCTTGCCTGGATCACCGATCCCATTTTCACCCAGGCGGACGCCGAGTGCGACCTGGTCGCCAGGATCCTGGGGGGAGGGCGGTCGAGCCGCCTCTACCGGAAACTGGTATATGAACAGCGCCTGGCGCAGGACGTGAGCGCTGCGCAGGCGTCGATGGCCCTGGGGTCTGTCTTCGCCATCGAGGCGACGGCCAAGCCGGGGGTGGACCCGGAGCGGCTGGAGGCGGCGCTGCGCCGGGAACTGGAGCTCTTCCAAAAAGAGGGACCTGAGGACGAGGAACTGGAAAGGGCACGCAACATCATGGAATCGGGCGTCATCCGTTCGCTCGAAAACCTGGGTGGGCTCGCCGACCGGCTGAATCTCTACAACCATTACACGGGAACTCCCGGCTTCCTGGCCGAAGACATGGGCCGGTACCGGAAATGCACCCTGGAGTCGCTGCGCGCGGTCGCATCCGACCGCCTGGAGCGCAACCGGGGGGTTACCGTCTGGGGCGTCAACGGGACCAGGGTCATTCACGACGTCCCGAAATCACCCTCCACCGGGGAACCGTCTCCCGAACCGGGGCCCGTCATCCCGGACCAGGAATGGAGGCGCACCCCCCCAGCCGCGGGCCCCGCACCCTCGTTCAACCTGCCGGTCCCCGAAATATTCCGCCTGCCGAACGGCCTGACCGTAATGCTGGCGGAAAGGCACAGCCTGCCGATCGTGTCAGCCAACGTGATCGTTCTTGGCGGGGGCGACCGCAACCCCGCGGAGCATCCCGGGCTGGCCTCGTTCACGGCGGGGATGCTGGACGAGGGGACGCTCAAGCGCCAGCCGCTCGAAATCGCCGCGGACGCCGACAGGATCGGGGCCTCCCTCTCCACCGGGTCCGGAACCGATCTCTCCTTTGCGGCCATCCGGACCCTGTCCCGCAACGTCGAAGCCGCATTCGAGCTGCTCTCCGATGTCCTGCTCCACCCCACTTTCGCCCCCGGGGAGATCGAGCGGGTGCGCCACGACCGGATCACCCGGATCCTGCAGCAGCGGGACAACCCCGCGGTCCTGGCCCTGAAGGTGTTCCTGGACTGCGTCTACGGGCCCCGGCACCCCTACGGGCACAACGACCTGGGCACCGAGGACTCCAACCGGGCGGTCACCCCGGAATTGCTCAGGGAGTTTTACCGGGAGGGCTATTTCGCCGCCAACGCCGCGCTGGTGGTGGCCGGAGACATCGACGAAGCGGGGCTCCGGGCGATCGCCGCGAACTATTTCGGTGGTTGGACCGGCTCCGGGGTCCAATGCCGTCCGCCGGAAGTCGCGTCGCACCCCGCGCGCCGGGTGGTGATCGTCGAGCGGCCCGGGGCGCCCCAGACCGTCCTCCGCATAGGACATGTGGGGGTGGCGCGCTCCCACCCCGACCACGCCGCGCTGGATGTCGCGAACACCGCCTTCGGGGGGCTCTTCACCAGCCGGATCAACCGTAACCTGCGCGAAAAACATGGCTACAGCTACGGGGCCTCCTCGGTCTTCTCCTTCCGCCGCGGCCCGGGTCCGTTCCTCGTCGGCGCCTCGGTCCACACCGAAGCCACCGCCCCCGCGGTCAAGGAAATCTTCCGCGAGATCGAACGGCTGTGCGCGGTGAACCTGACGTCAAGCGAGCTCGCGACCGCCAAAGACTCGATCGCGCGTTCCCTCCCCGGCATGTTCGAGACAACCCCGGAGGCGGCGTCGAGCATCGGGCAGCTGTTCGTCCACGACCTCCCGCCCGACTACTATCATTTCCTCCCGGAGAAGATCGACGGGGTTACGGCAGCCGAGGCGCAGCGAGCGGCTCGAAATCATATCCGGCCGCAGGAAGCGGTGGTCGTCGCAGTGGGGGACCGGGAACAGATCCAGCCGGGGCTTGAAAAGCTGGGCCTCGGCCCGCTCGAAATCCGGGACACCCACGGCAAAATCAAACAGCCATAGCGGACATCCACGAAATCCGGCGACAGCAATCGTGGACATCCACCAATTGATGGAGGAAATCATGGACACCCACCAATCGTGGGAAAAGGTGGATGTCCATGATTGAAGGCGCCCACGACCGGGCGCCGGGCAAAAGAGTGGATGTCCGGGATTAGGCGAATTGTGGACATCCACCGAATGGGAGAAATGGTGGATGTCCAGGATCGAGGGGGGCCGCTATTGGCGGCGGAGGGCCTCGATCTCGTTGCGCAGGTCCGCCTCCATCCCCGAGTAGTAACCGGCGTGGACCTGGCGGAGGATCCCCTCCCTGTCGATCAGGAAATGCATCGGGATCGACTCGGTCCCATAGGCCATTCCAGCGGAGCCCTCTTCATCGAGCAGGACCCGGGTGCGGATCGACTGGGAGCGCACATACTCGGCGACGACTTCCGGGGTCTCCTGTAGATTGAGGGCGAGCAGCACCATGGAATCGGCGTATTCCCGCCCCAGCCGCTCGAGCATCGGCATCGTCATCCGGCAGGGGCCGCACCAGCTCGCCCAGAAATCGACCAGGACGATCTTCCCCCGGAATTCCTCGAGCGATACCAGGTTTCCCTCCAGATCGGGCAGCTCGAACGCGGGAGCCGGGCGGCCGATCTCCGCCGCCCCCACGGCCGGGGGCTCACGCCGCATGCAGCCCGAAAACAGCAGACATACCATCAGAACCGAACCCACCCATACTCTTCTTGTTTTCACGCGGCCGATCTCCCTGGCCCGGGGCTCCGCCCGGGAATATTGAGCCGACAGTATACCATCGCGCCCCGCGCGCAAAAACATGGATAGTGTCATCGTAAGCCCAATGATGGTAGCGAATTACTCACGAAATACTGTTGCCTTTTGGAAAAACTTTTATATGATGGAAACGCGATTTCCCCCGGCGGCGTGCCGATAGGGGAGGAAGCAACCGCGCGCGCCGTCCGTTGCGGCCTGAAAAAGCGGATAACGGTCACCGTGAAAAAGGTGGACAAAAGAAGGTGAAGCACACGTTCCGTCGGGCTGCCGCTGTTGTGGCATTTATGGCCGCCTTCTCCGCGCCGTGGCCGGTCCACGCGAAGGGGGTTTCGCGCCCCGCGTCCGCTGCCGGCACCGAACAGCCGATGACCCGAAACTACAAGGTCCTCCCGGGGGACACCCTCTCGAAGATCGCCCGTCAGTTCGGCACCACGCCGGAGAAGATCCAGGCGGCCAACCGGTTGAAAAACAGCCGGATCAAGGCAGGACAGAGCCTCACGATCCCCCCCCTTCCCGCCCCTGCCGCTTCTCCGGAACCCGCGGCTTCCGCGCGACCGGCCATGCCTGAGAAACCGGCGGCGGGACCGGAAAAACCGACGCGGCCGAAGGCGGCCGCTGCGAGCGGAGCAGGGGCGGCGGCCCGGACCTACAAGGTCCGCAAGGGGGACACCCTCTTCCAGATCGCCAGGGACCATGGCACCACCCCGAAAGAGCTCCAGGCGGCCAACGGCCTGAAGGGGAGCCGGCTCGCGATCGGACAGACGCTGCAGCTGCCTTCCGCACCGGACCAGGCCGCCTACGCCGTCGTCCCCTACGAACCCAAATCGGGAACCTCCCCCGGCCGGGCTCCTCTGCCTGCAGATCCCTCGACGGTGCCCTCAAAGCCATCGGAGGCGCCGGCCAGGCAGGCAAAAGCGCCGGTCCATCAAGCGACAGCGCCGGTCCATCAGGCGACAGCGCCGGTTGATCCGGGGATGGAGCCGGCAGGGCCGGCGGAGGCTCCGGCCGGGCGGGCGCAGCCGGAAATCGAGGCCGTGGCGTCAAAACCGGCGGCTGCCGAAAAGCCGGAGACGGTTCAGACCTACACCGTCCGCAAGGGGGATACCCTCTTTCAGATCGCCCGGAGGCACGATACCACCCTGAAGGAGCTCCGGGCGGCCAACCGCCTGAAGGGGAGCCGGCTCGCGATCGGGCAGACGCTCGTGATCCCTGCCGTCCAGGCAGCCGCGAAGGCGCACCCGGCCCCGCCGACCCCCAAAACGCCCGCCGCTATCGACTTTTCCACCTACGTTCCCGGGGAGAGTGCGGCCGAGGCCGAGGAGGGAGCCGAGGAAGAGGCCGGGAACCTTCCGGCGCGCCTGCGCCTGGTGGAGGCGGGCTTCAAGATGCTGGGGATCCGCTACCGGTACGGCGGCACCTCGGAGAAGACGGGGCTCGACTGCTCCGCGCTGGTCAGAAACCTCTTCTCCAAATTCAACCTCCAGCTCCCCCGCTCCTCCCGGGAGCAGTACCAGCAAGGAGAAAAGATCGACCGGGAAAACCTCCAGGCGGGAGACCTGGTCTTCTTCTCCTCCGGCGGGAAGACGCCGAACCACGTCGGCATCTACATCGGGGACAACAAGTTCCTCCACGCGGCGCGCAAGGCGAAGAAGGTCATCGTCAGCGACCTCACGAAGCTCTGGTACGAAAAGCGCTATCTTGGCGCCCGCCGCATCATGGACCTCTGGTGGGAAGAGGCCGGAGAAGAAACCGGCGAGGAGCCCCAGAGCGCCAACCGCTGACGCCCCCCGGACATCCCCCATCATCGCGATCCGATCGATGATTCGACCCCGGGCGGACCGGCCCCATGGCACCGCCGCGCGGGGGACTTCGGGCACCCTCCTGGTCCGTCCCCCCGGATCTTCGGGGCCGGTCCCCCGGCCGCCGGGACTCGGCTCCCCCCATTTTGCCAATCTCGGGGACCGGGCCCTGTGGTATGCTTACGCGGTTTTTGAAAGGTTGTGCACCTGGTCTCGCACATGCCTATGCCCGGTGGCGATGGCGCAGACAGTTGCGCGGGTCCCGGCCCGTGGGGGCGGGGCTCTTCCCGTATTGGATTCAACGCCGGCCGGCGACGCCCAGTCTCGCGCCGGTGTTCTGATCGATAAAGGAGCATTCCATGGTTGATTACGTCAATATTTTCATGGCCCGTCTGCAGGCCAAGAATCCCGGCGAGACCGAATTTCACCAGGCCGTGCAGGAGGTGGTCGAATCCCTCTCCCTCGTGCTCGACCGTCACCCGGAATACCGTTCCGCGAAAATCCTCGAGCGCGTCGTGGAGCCCGAGCGCGTCCTCATGTTCCGCGTCCCCTGGATGGACGACCAGGGGGAAATCCAGGTCAACCGCGGCTTCCGGATCGAGATGAACAGCGCCATCGGCCCCTACAAGGGGGGGCTGCGCTTCCACCCCTCGGTGAACCTCGGCATCCTGAAGTTCCTGGCCTTCGAGCAGGTCTTCAAGAACAGCCTGACGACCCTCCCCATCGGGGGGGGGAAGGGGGGGTCCGACTTCGACCCCAAGGGGAAGAGCAACAACGAGGTCATGCGCTTCTGCCAGAGCTTCATGACGGAGCTCAGCCGCCACATCGGCCCCGACACCGACGTCCCGGCGGGCGACATCGGGGTGGGCGGGCGCGAGATCGGCTACTTGTTCGGACAGTACAAACGGCTGCGCAACGAATTCACCGGCGTGCTGACGGGCAAGGGGCTGAACTGGGGGGGCTCCCTCATCCGCCCCGAGGCGACGGGCTACGGCTGCGTCTACTTCGCCTCCGAGATGCTCTCCACCCGCGGCCAGTCGCTCGAGGGGAAGACGTGCCTCGTCTCCGGAAGCGGCAACGTGTCGCAGTACACCATCGAGAAGATCCTCCAGCTCGGCGGCAAGGTGGTGACCGTCTCCGACTCCGACGGCTACATCTACGACGAGGAGGGGATCGACGCCCAGAAGCTCGCCTTCATCATGGAGCTCAAGAACGTCAAGCGCGGGCGGATCAAGACCTACGCCGACAAGTACAAGTCGGCCGTCTACACCGCCTCCGACCGCTCCAAGGACTACAACCCGCTCTGGGACCACAAGGCCGACTGCGCCTTCCCGAGCGCCACGCAGAACGAGATCAACGCCCAGGACGCGCGCAACCTGCTCAAGAACGGGGTCTACGTCGTCGCCGAAGGGGCCAACATGCCCACCCACTTCGAAGGGGTCCGGCTCTTCCTCGACGCCGGGGTCCTGTACGGACCGGGGAAGGCGGCCAACGCCGGCGGGGTCGCGGTCTCGGGGCTGGAGATGGCCCAGAACAGCATGCGGATGCCCTGGACGCGCGACGAGGTCGACAACCGCCTCCACCTGATCATGAAGAGCATCCACGCCACCTGCGTCGAGTGCGCCGACCGCTTCGGCACGCCGGGCAACTACGTCAACGGCGCCAACATCGGCGGCTTCCTGAAAGTCGCCGACGCCATGATGGACCAGGGCCTGGTCTAACCCCGCCCTGTCTTTTACCCCCCCGCCTCTTCCGGTCACCCCCGGGAGAGGCGGGGTTTTTTTTGCGCGGAAGCCCAGGCCGAAAAACCCGGGGCGGATTCCTTCGCACCCGGAAGCCCGGGCCGGCAGATCGGGAGCAGGCGTTCGCCCTGCCCGCCCGGCCGGGGTGACAAACCCGTGCGCGGGCAGGTTGTGCACATCCTCCGGCTTCTGCTATCCTGTAGCCGGTCTCGGGGACACGCATGCCAGCCGAAAAACATCTCGATCCGCTCTGGATCGAACACGGGTACGGGACGCGCTTTCAGGGCTTCCAGAACCTGATGCGCCACAGGATCAGGGACGTGCTGCTGGTCTCGAGCCTGTACGATCTCTACCTGTTCGAGGAAGACGGCCGCTTCGACGAGCTGATCAGCAACGAGTACCAGGGCCTCAACCTGAGCCACTCCCCCGAAATCACCCGCGTCTCGAGCGGGAAGGAGGCCATCGTCCTGGCCCGGGAGGAGCGGCGCTTCGACCTCATCCTCACCACGATGCACGTGGAGGACATGACGGCGGTCCGGCTCGCCCGCGAGGCGCGCGCGGCGGGGATCACGATCCCCATCGTGCTGCTGGCCTACGACAGCAAGGAGCTGAAGGACCTCAAGGCCCACAACTACACCGGGGCGTTCGACCGCGTCTTCGTCTGGCAGGGGGATTTCCGCCTCATCGTCGGCATCATCAAGCACCTGGAAGACCGGATGAACGTCGACCACGACACGCGCCTGGTCGGGGTCCAGTCGATCCTCTTCATCGAGGACAACATCCAGCACCTGTCGCGCCTCCTGCCGATGCTCTACACCGAGCTGCTCAACCAGAGCCAGCGGCTGATCTCCGAGGGGATCAACCTCTCGCACAAGGTGCTCAAGACGGTGGCCCGGCCGAAGATCCTCCTCTGCCAGACCTACGAGGAGGCGTGGGACTACTTCGAGACCTACCGCGAGCACGTCCTGGGGGTGATCTCCGACGTCGATTTCCCGCGCGGGGGGCGGCCCGACCACGGCGCCGGCATCCGCTTCGCCCGGGCGGTGCGGGAGGAAAACCCGGAGCTGCCGGTCCTGCTGCAGTCGCTGACCCCGGAATACGCCGAGGAGGCCCGGAAACTCGACCTCACCTTCGTCGCCAAGGACGCGCCCAACCTCCCGCTCGAGCTGCGGCGGTTCATGGTGGAGTACTTCAGCTTCGGCGACTTCGTCTTCCGCACCCCGGACGGGCACGAGGTGGGGCGCGCGGCCGATCTCAGGAGCCTCCGGGAGATGCTGCGCTACGTCCCGGGGGAGAGCATCCGCTTCCACGCCGAGCGCAACCACTTCTCCAACTGGCTCAAGGCGCGCACCGAGTTCTGGCTCGCGCACCGCGTCCGGCCGCGCAAGGTGTCGGACTTCCCCACGGTGGAGGGGCTGCGCGAGAACCTGATCGAGTCCCTGGGGGACTACAGCAAGCTGCAGCAGCGCGGGCTGATCACCGAGTTCCGGAAAGACGCGTTCGACCCGGAGTCGAGCTTCGCCCGGATCGGCGGGGGCTCGCTCGGGGGGAAGGCGCGCGGGCTCGGGTTCCTGAACACCCTGATCAACAACTACGACGTGCGCCGGCGCTTCGAGGGGGTGCGGATCGCCGTCCCCCCCGCCGTCGTCCTCGGGGCCGACGTGTTCGACCGCTTCCTCGACAACAACAACCTGCGCCGCTTCGCGCTGGAATCGGACGACGACGTGGAGATCACCCGGCGCTTCCTCGCCGCCGTCTTCCCCGAGCAGCTGCTGGGGGACCTCGCCTCCTTCCTGCACATCATCCGGACCCCGCTGGCGGTGCGCTCCTCGAGCATGCTGGAGGACTCGCAGTACCACCCCTTCGCCGGCGTCTACCAGACCTACATGATCCCCAACCGCCACCCCGACCCCTTCGTCCGGCTGGGGCAGCTGGTGACGGCGGTCAAGCGGGTGTACGCCTCCACCTTCTACCAGGGGGCCAAGCAGTACTTCCGGATCACCGACTACCAGCTCGAGGAAGAGAAGATGTCGGTCATCATCCAGAAGATGGTCGGCACCGAGCACGGCGCCCGCTTCTACCCCGATTTCGCCGGGGTGGCCAAGTCGTACAACTACTACCCGATCGCCCCCCAGAAGGCCCAGGACGGGATCGTGAGCGTCGCGCTCGGGCTCGGGAAGACCATCGTCGACGGCGGCGTCACGGTCCGCTTCTGCCCCAAATACCCCAACCACCTGCTGCAGTTCTTCTCCGCCGCCGACGCGCTGCAGAACAGCCAGACCCATTTCTTCGCCCTCGACCTGGACTCCCCGCCGATCCAGTACGAGGATACCTGCGACATGCGCGTGAAGCAGTACGGCCTCGACGACGCCGAAACGGACGGCGCCCTGCACAACCTCGCCTCCACCTACTCGGCCGAAAACGACGCCCTCTACGACGGCACCTCCCGCGCCGGGCAGCGCATCGTCACCTTCGCCCCCATCCTGCGCAACCGGGTCTTCCCCCTCCCGGGGATCGTGGAGCTCCTGCTCGACATGGGGAGCTGGGGGATGGGGTCGCCGGTGGAGATGGAGTTCGCCGCGGACCTCTCGGTCCCGCCGGGAGAGCCGAAGGAGTTCGCCATGCTCCAGCTCCGCCCCATGGGGCTGAGCAAGGAGTCCGACCCGCTGGAGATCGGGGACGTGCCGCGCGAGCGGCTGATCTGCCGCAGCGGCCAGGTGCTCGGGCACGGCATCTCGGGCGGCATCCTCGACATCGTCTACGTCGACATCGAACGATTCGAGCGCGCCCGGAGCCAGGACGCGGCGCTCGAGGTCATGCACTTCAACCGGAAGCTGGCGGACGAAGGGAGGCCCTACCTCCTCGTCGGGGTCGGCCGCTGGGGGTCGCTCGACCCGTGGCTCGGCATCCCGGTCAGGTGGGACCAGATCTCGGGCGCCCGGGTGATCGTGGAGGCGGGGTTCCGCGACATGGAGGTGGACCCCTCCCAGGGGTCCCACTTCTTCCACAACATCACCTCCTTCCGCATCAGCTATTTCACCGTGAACTCCCTGACCGGGGACGGCTTCGTCGACTGGGATTGGCTGCGCTCCATCCCGGTCGCGGAGGAAAAACCTTTCGTGCGCCACCTGCGGCTCGACCGGCCGGTGGTGGCCAAGGTCGACGGGCACCGCAACCAGGGCATCATTCTCAAACCGGAGTAGGACGTTGGCCGAGAAGACCGAAGAGACCGGAAACGCTTCCCCGAATTCGCGCAGCCTCTGCGACGCCTGCCCGCATTGCGGCCGCGAGCTGAGCCCCTGGCAGCAGGTCCTGCTCCGGATCGACCGGGCCCTGGTCTGCCGCAACTGCTGGTACCGCATCATCCTCGACGTCTCCGAAGAGGAGGAGCCGACGGAAAGAAAGGACTAGCCGGGAGCCTTTTCGGGAATCGCGGGGAGGGACAGGGCACAGCCGGCCGTCGGGAGGGAAACCGGGGGAGCCGACGGAAAGGAAGGAGCAGGGGATGCAATCGTACAACTCTTTCGAGGTGGCGCAGGCGCAGGTCACGGCGGCGGCGAAGCTTCTGAACCTGGACCGGGCCACGCTCGACCTGCTGCTCTGGCCGCAGCGCGAGTTCGCCTTCACCCTCCCCGTCAGGATGGACGGCGGCGAGACCCGCGTCCTGCACGCCTTCCGCGTCCAGCATAATTTCGCCCGAGGCCCGGCCAAGGGGGGGATCCGCTTCCACCCCGACGAAACGCTCGACACGATCCGGGCCCTGGCCGGGTGGATGACGTGGAAGACGGCGGTGGCCAATCTCCCCCTGGGGGGGAGCAAGGGGGGGGTGGTGTGCGACCCCCGGAAGATGTCGGAGCGGGAGCTGGAGCGCACGGCCCGCGCCTACGTGCGCGCCCTCTGGCCCCACATCGGCGCGGACCGGGACGTGCCGGCGCCCGACGTCTACACCAACCCCCAGACCATGGCCTGGATGATGGATGAGTACGAGACGATCACCAACCGGCACCAGCCGGGCGTCATGTCCAACAAGCCCCTGGCCCTCGGGGGGAGCGAGGGACGGCGCAGCGCCACCGCGCGCGGCGGGGTGGTCGTGGTGCGGGAGGCGTGCCGCGCCTGCGGCATCGACCCGCGCGGGGACTACGCCGTCCAGGGCTTCGGCAGCAACGGCCAGCGCGCGGCCATCCTGCACCAGGAGATCCTGGGGGGCGGGCGGCTGGTCGCCGCGTCCGATTCGAGCGGCGCGGTGTACAACCGCGAAGGGATGAACCCCATCGAGCTGCGCAACCACAAGCTCCGGACCGGGTCGGTCAAGGGCTTCGGCGGCTCCGAGCCGATCGACCCCGCGGAGGTGCTCGAGCTCGACCTGGCCGTCCTTTACCCGGCCGCGCTCGAGAACGCCATCAACGTGGGGAACGCCGAACGGGTGCGGGCCCGCGTCCTGTGCGAGCTGGCCAACGGCCCCACCACCCCGCAGGCGGACCAGGTCCTGTTCGCCAAGGGGATCCACGTCATCCCCGACATCCTGGCCAACGCCGGGGGGGTGGCCGCGTCCCACCTGGAAATGGTCCAGAACCGCAACGGCGACTACTGGGACGAACCGGCCGTCCTGGCGCGCCTGGACGACACCATGACCCGGGCCTACCACGCGGTCCACGGCGCGTCCGAGGAGCGGGGGATCCACCCGAGGCTGGGGGCCATGCTCGTGGCCGTCGCGCGCGTGGCTCAGGCGTGCAAGCTGCGCGGCTGGGTCTAGACCTGCCGCCCGGGATGGCGAGGCCCATCATGCCGAACGACACGGCCGTGGTCTTCCATTATCACCGCCTGAACACCTACAGCTTCAACGCGCTCGCGGGGGCGCTCGATGCCGCCCCCGGTTTCGAACGGCTGCGGATCGACCTCCCCCGCACTCCGGCCGAGCTCTGCGCCGTCACCGCCGAGCGGCTCCGCACCGCACGCCGGGCCGTCGTGGCGCTGTCGATGATGACGTGCCAGTTCGAGGAATCGGCGCGGCTGATGGCCGGGCTGCGCGCCCGGTGGGGGGAGCGCGTCCTCCTCCTCGCCGGCGGCCCGCACCCTTCGGCCCGGCCCGAAGAGGTGCTCCGGGCCGGGGCGGACGCGGTCTTCGCCGGGGAGGCGGAAGGGACCTTTCCCCAGGCCCTCGAGGCGATCCTGGCCGGCGGCGCGGCGGGACCCTTCGCGGGGGGGGACGTCCTCCGCGGGGAGGCGCCGGTCGACCTCGACGCGGCCGCCTCGATCTCCCCGGCGCGCGGGATGTTCGGCCCGATCGAGATCACGCGCGGCTGCGCCTTCGCCTGCGGCTACTGCCAGACCTCGCACCTGTTCGGCACCCGGCTGCGCCACCGCTCCGTCGACCGGATCGTCGGGCAGGCGCTCACCCTCCAGGCCATCGACCGCAAGGTCGTCAGGCTCCTCTCCCCCAACGCCTTCTCCTACGGCTCCCCCGACGGGCGGCGGGTCGACCTCGCGGCCCTCCGCGAACTGCTCGCGGCGCTGCGGGCGGCCGTCGGGAGGGGGGCGAAGATCCTCTTCGCCCACTTCCCGTCGGAAGCGCGCCCGGAGCACGTCACGGAGGAGACCCTCGCGCTGCTGCGGGAGTTCGCCGACAACGACGAGATCGTCATCGGCGCCCAGTCGGGGAGCCCGCGCGTGCTCGAGGCGTGCGGCCGTGGGCACACCGTGGAGGACGTGCTCGGCGCGGTGGCGCTCGCGCGCCGGCGCGGGTACAAGGTGATCGTCGACTTCATCTTCGGACTTCCGGGGGAGGAAGAGGAGGACCGGCGCGCGAGCCTTGGCGCCATGGAACGTATCGTGCGCCTCGGGGGGAGGGTGCACCCGCACCTGTTCGCCCCGCTGCCGCAGACGGCGATGGCGGGCGCGGCGCCCGGATCGGTCGAGGGCGCCTTCGCGCGCGCCGTGGCCGCGCTCCAGGCCCGGGGGGGGATCTACGAGACCCGGGGAGGGCGGGCTACTCGATCACGTCCATGAGGCTCACCACCCTTTGCGGCTTCTCGAGCCGGGAGGCCGAATCGGCCAGCTGCAGCTGGCAGCCGGGGCAGGCGGTGACGACGACGTCGGCGTCCGCCGCCTCGATGTTCTCGCTCTTCCTTTTCGCGATCTTCATCGAGAGCTCGTAGTGGAGGAGGTTGAACTGCCCCCCCATGCCGCAGCAGCGGTCGGCCTCGGGCATCTCCACGTAGCGGACCCCGCCCAGAGACTCGAGGATCCGCCGCGGCTGCTCCCGGACCCCCAGGTGCCGGTTCAGGTGGCACGGGTCGTGCCAGGTGACCTTCTTCCCGTCGAAAAGGGCCGGGGCCCGGAAGTCCGCGGCCTCGAGGACGTCGACCAGGAAGGAGGCGACGTGCCGCACCTTGCCCGAAAAACGGGCGTACGCTTCCTCCCTTTCGGGGGTGTCGGCCAGGAAATGGGCGTATTCGGTCAGGGCGCAGGCGCAGGTGGCGCAGTCGGTCACGACATAGTCCAGCCCCTCGAAGGCGGCCGCGTTGCGGTCGGCCATCTTCCGGGCGGTTTCGAAATCGCCCGCCCCGAGGAAAACGGCCGCGCCGCAGCACCCCTGGACCCGGGGGAAGACGACCTCGACCCCGCGCCGGGCGAGCAGCTCGACGGTGCGGCGGCCGACCTCGGGGGAGACGAATTCGTTCATGCAGCCGCTGAAATAGCCCACCCGCAGGGTGCGGCGGCCGGCCGCCGCGGTGACTTCGGGCAGCTGGCGGCGGAGAAACTTCCGGGCGACCGACGGGATCCGGCGCCCCTTGCCGAAGGCGGAGAGGAAATCGGGCATATGGCGCAACGTCCCGCTGGTGCGGGGCATGAGGACCCCCTGCAGGCGCGAAGCGGCGGCCAGGGCCAGCCCCATGACGCCGCGCTTGGCCAGGACCTGCCGGTAGATCAGCCCGTAGGGGAAGCGCATCCCCATCTCCCCGGCGAGGTCGGCGCGCGCGGCCACCACGATGCGGGGGATCTCGGCGCGGGCCGGGCAGTTGGCCGTGCACGTCATGCAGCCGGTGCACTTGTAGAGGCGGTCGGCCAGCTCCCGGTTGATTTCGAGCTCCCCGGAGACCAGGAGCTTGACCAGCTCGTTCTTCCCGCGCGCCAGGCTCGCCTCGGTCTTCTCCTCCTGGTAGACGGGACAGACATAGGCGCAGAAGCCGCACTTCATGCACTGCTCCAGCTCCCTGGCGACCTTGCCGACTTGCGTGAATTCCGTCCGGCTCATGCGTTTTCCCAGATCTTATCCGGATTCATGATGTTGTCCGGATCGAAAATGGTTTTGATCTTCCGCATCGCGTCGATCGCCATGGGGTCGAGCGCCCGGCTGAGGAGCCGCTTCTTCTCGAGCCCGATCCCGTGCTCCCCCGAAAGGGTGCCCCCCAGCTCCAGCGCCATCTCGAAGATGGCCGTGAGGGTGTCCTCGAGCCGCTCCAGGTCCTCCTTGTCGGTGCTGTCGGTGGAGACGCTGGGGTGGATGTTGCCGTCCCCCGCGTGGCCGATAAGTACGATCGGGAAGCCCGATTTGCGCGAAATCTCGTCCAGCCGCTGGATGTACTCCGAAAGCCGGTCGCGCGGGACGGTGACGTCCTCGGCGATGACGGTGCGGGCGGCGCTGTAGATGGCGGCGAATCCCGCGCTGCGCGCCTTCCAGTAGAGGGCGGCCTCCGCCTCGTCCTTCGCCCGGCGCGCGATCCGCGCCCCCCCCTCCTTGAGCAGTTCGAGGATCCGGTCGGCCTCGCTCTCGACGGCGGCCTCGGAGCCGTCGACGTCGATGAGGAGCATGGTCTTGGCGTCGACCGGGAGCCCGATCTTCATCTTCTCCTCGATGCGCCGGATGACAAAGTTGTCGACGAACTCGATTTTGGCCGGGACGATCCCGGCGCCCAGGATGCTGGAGACCACCGCCCCCGCCAGCGTCATGTCGTCGAAGATCGCCATCAGGGTCCGGCGGGCGGCCGGCCTGGGGATGAGGCGCAGGGTGATCCCGGTGATCACCCCCAGGGTCCCCTCCGACCCCGTGAAGAGGGGGACCAGGTCGTACCCCGTCCGGTTTTTCACGGTGGAGCCGCCCACCTTCATGACGTAGCCGCTGGGCAGCACCACCTCGAGCCCGAGAACGTAGTGCTTGGTCACCCCGTACTTGACGCAGAGGGGGCCGCCGGAGTTCTCGGCGATCGTCCCCCCCATCGTGCAGCCCAGGAAGCTCTGCGGGTCGGGGGGGTAGAAGAGGTTTTCCTTCGCGAGCATGTTGTTGAAGTCCTGCAGCACGACCCCCGGCTCCACCACCGCCGTGAGGTTGGTCTTGTTGATGTCGAGCACCCGGTTCATCTTCACGGTGCACAGGACGATGCCCCCGCGGGTCGGTACCGAGCCGCCGCTGATGTTCGTCCCCGCACCCCTGGGAGTCACGGCGATACGGTGCCGGCTGGCGAGCTTCATGATTTCGGAGATCTGCCCCGTCGTCCTCGGCAGGACCACCACCTCGGGAGTCCCGGTCCAGTTGGTCGTCCCGTCGTAGGAATACGTCGCCAGGTCCTCCCGGGCCGAGAGGACGTCGTCCTTGCCGACAATCTCCTGCAGGCGATGGATTATTTCAGGCTTCAGCATCGACCTTCGTTCCTTTCTTGCGTCTGTTGATTGGGAGACTCGGTGCGTGTGGGGCGCGAAAAACCCTGACCCGGAACTCTCAAATGCGGTCCAACCCAAACCGGCCCATATTATACCGGTGAATGCCCCGCGCACAAAAGGGTAAAGGGGGCGGGCAGGGAGGGCGGCCGGGCCGCCAAGGGCCCGGCCGCCGCATGGGGAATCAGGCCAGCAGTTCCTGCGCCCGGACGAGGCGGTCGCGGACGTGGACGCCGCTCGGGCACTCGATCACGCACCGGGCGCAGTCGCCGCACCGGACGGAGCGGATGTCCGGGGGGAGGAGGGCAAACTGCATCCGGGCCTGGTGGTAGTTGCCGCAGAAATCGTGATAGGCCAGGTAGCGGAGCATGTCGGTCACCGGGAGCCCCTGGGGGCACTTCCCGCTGCACTCGTAGCACATCCGGCAGTAATCGGGGCGGATCCGCTCGTTGAGCACGTACAGCAGCTTCTCGTCGGCCGCGGTGTAGGGCTCCGACATCGCCCGGAAATTCATCTCCAGTTCCGGGATCGTTTGCATGAACGGCACCGTCGTCCCTATGGCGGGGTTCGAGAGCACCCACTTGATCCCGGCCAGCGGCCCGTCCCCCTTGCGCGCGGGTTCGTTGTCGAAGGAGCTCAGGTTCAGCCCGGTCAGGGCCACCACCACCTTCATGGCGATGACGCCGACGCCCGCCTCGGCAAGGCGCTCGATCGCGCCGTCGCGGAAGCGGCCGCCGATGGGGAAGCTGTAGGTGGTCTGCACGACGTCGAACGCCCTGGTCTCCAGCACGAAATCGACCATCCGGTTGGGGTCGTGGCAGCTGAAGCCGACGAAGCGCGCCTTCCCCGACTTCTTGCACTCGAGCATCGCCTCGACCGCCTCGTCCGGGATGGAGGCCGGGGTGTCGCGCGCGTGCAGGTGCCAGATGTCGACGTAGTCGGTCCCGAGCGCCGCGAGGCTGGTGTCGAGGTCCTTCAGGATGTCGGCCTTGCGCCGCGAGGGGGACTTGGTGGCGATGACGATCCGGTCCCGCTGCCGCCCGCGGATGACGCCGGAGAAGATCTTCTCGCTGTCGCCGTAGTCGCGCGAGGTGTCGTAGTAGTTGATCCCCATGTCGAGGGCGCGCGCGACGACCTCGGGGACCGGGACGAAGCCGATGCCGTAGCCGACGCCCGTGACCCGGAGCCCCGTTTTTCCCAGGGTGCGGTACTCCGGCGGGGGGACCGGCACCTTGGGGGCGGGCGCCTTGTCGGGGACGGCCGAGGCGAGCCCGGCGGCCGGCAGGACCAGCCCCGCCTGCAGAAACTGCCTTCTTGATTGCTGTGAGTCCACATTCCCTCCTTATCCCAAGGGTATGGCGGTTGGGTATTGGGACTACGATACTCCCCTTCCTGGACAGGCTCCTAGTGTTTTCTGGCCTCGAGCAGCGCCTCGAGCCCCCCCCAGCCGGGCTGGAACAGGGCGGCGTCCATCTTCTTGAGCGCCGGGGAGATCCTGGGCCTGAAGTCCATCATCCCCAGGATGTCGCGCTCGAGGTCGACCCCCGGCGCGATCTCGACCAGCTCGAGCTCCCCTTCGGAGAGCCGCAGCACCCCCCGCTCGGTGACGAAGAGCACCGGCAGCCCGCGGGCGGTGGCGTAGGCGCCGCTGAAGGTGATCTGCTCCACGCGCTCGATGAACTTCTTCCCCTTCCCCTCCCGGGTGATGCGCAGCCGGCCGTCCTCCACGACCGATTCCGCCCCCATGGCGAACATCCCGCAGAAGACCACCTTCTTCGAATTCTGGGTGATGTTGATGAAACCTCCGGGCCCGGCCACGCGGTTGCCGAAACGGCTCACGTTCACGTCGACGTTCCTGTCGACCTGGGCCAGCCCGACGAAGGTGGCGTCCAGCCCGCCGCCGTCGTAGAAATCGAACATGGAGGCGTGCTCGATCATGGCTTCGGCGTTGTAGGCCCCGCCGAAATCGAGGTCGAGCGCGGGCACGCCGCCGAAGATCCCCAGTTCCGTGGTGACGGTGACGCGCTGGCTCACCCCCTCCTCGGCCACCGTGCTGGCGACGAAGGCGGGGATCCCCACCCCGAGGTTGATGATGTCGCCGGCGGCGAGCTCCATGGCCGCCCGCCTCCCGATCACCTTCCGGGCGTCGAGCGGGACGGGGGGGATGCCGTGGAGCGGGATCCGGATGTTCCCCGCGAGCGCGGGGCTGTAGTAGGTCGCCTGGGTCTGGTGGTGGTTTTCCGGGCTGGCGATCACCACGTAGTCGACGAGGGCGCCCGGGACCTTGACGTTCTTGGGGTGGAGCGTGTGGGCCTCGGCCAGGTCGTGGGCCTGCGCGATGACGATGCCGCCGCTGTTCTTGGCCGCCATGGCCAGCGGCAGGGCCTCCATGATCACCGGCTCGTTGTCCATGTTGAGGTTGCCGTTCTCGTCGGCCACCGTCCCGCGGATCAGGGCCACGTGGACGGGGAAGGGCTTGTACAGCAGCATCTCCCGCCCCTCGACCTCGATGAGCTTGACCAGGTCCTCGCTCGTGACGGCGGTGACCTTCCCGCCGTCGATGCGCGGGTCGACGTAGGTCCCGAGCCCCACGGAGGTGATGACCCCCACCTTCTTCCCGGCGATCGCCCGCCAGAGCTGGCAGATGACCCCCTGCGGGAGGAGGTAGCACTCGATTTTGTTCTCCTCGATCAGCCGGATCATGTTCGGGGAGGTGAGGGTGTGTCCGCACACCAGGCGCCGGGTCAGCCCCTCGTGGCCGAGGTGGGTCGTCCCTCGCTTCTTGTAGTCGCCGCAGGTGCAGCTGTGCACCAGGGTGATGTCGCGGGGGTGGCCGGTCTCGAGAAACCGCTTCTCGATCGCTATGGCCACCTCCTCGGCCCACCCCGACATCCCCTGGGTGCTGGCGCCGATGGTGACGCCGTCCCCGATCAGGGCCGCCGCCTGTTCCGCCGTGATGACTTTCGACATGAGCTTCTCCTGGCCCGTGATTTGGTTTTATGGGCGCCCCATCATAGCGCGCGGGGGCGGGATCCCCAACCGGATTCTGACAGGCCTTCGGCCGGCCGTCGGCAAACCTGGCGGGAAGACTGCACCCGGCGCTTGCGGCCGCCGGGCATGAGGATGGGACGATGACGCCTAATCCATGGACTCGAGATCGAGGTCCAGGTCCTGGTCGTCATCGAAGAGGTCGTCGTCTTCCAGGGTCCCGTAGACCCTGCCTCCGACGCGCTCGCGGATCGGGCCTTTCCGGGCCCCCATTTCCCCCCGGTTTCCAAAGGAGGGTTTGCGCTTGCGGACGGGCTTGGCGTTGGCTCCGAAATTGCGGCTGCGCCTCTCGGCCCGCGCCGAACGGTCGCTCTCGGAGGAGTCGGGGACTAAATCGCCGCCGGGAGCGGGCCTCGGCGTGAAACCGGGCCGGAAAGCGCCGGGGGATCGCATCGGCGGGCGCGGTCCGGAATCGGGCCGGCCCTCCCCCCGCGCGCGGGCCTCGTTGATGGTGATGTTCCGGCCCATGAACGGCTGGTTGTTGAACCGGCGGGTGGCTTCCGCGGCCTGGGCCGGGTCGCCGAATTCGACGAAGGCGAATCCCCGCTTCTTCCCGGTTTCACGATCCACGGGAATGATCACGGCGGAAAGGGTTCCGGCAGGTTCGAAGAACCCTCTCAGGTCCGCCTCGGTGGCATCATAGGGAAGGTTCCCTACAAACAAACGTACAGACATTGTTCTCCCTTTTAAAAACCCCGGAAAACACAGGCAGCGCGTCTCCCTGAATGAAGGAGTGGGTGTGGTTCCATGCGTATGGATTCGGGGTCATGTTATCGGTTGGCGCCGTATATCCTGACAGTCCTCAGCAGAAAATCTGGAGCTCCTGCGCCCCGGTCGGGCATTTTTCCCCGGGCCGATCGGGCGCTTCTTCCAAATGTTACAGCAAAAAGGCTTGAAAATGCAGAGAAAAAAGAAACGGCGGGCGCCGGCGGCCCGCCCTTACTCCTCGGTGGAATCGAAAAAGTGATTGTAGTAGATCCTCTGGGCCGGGTTGCGGATGGCGCCCGAGCGGAGGCTCGAGACGATGGCGCCGGCGGCATCGGCGATCGTCTGCCCGGGACGGAAACCGAGGGTCTGCTCGAGCTTGGCAAAGGAAACCCGGTAGTCGCGGGCGTCCAGGTTCGACCGGTCCCTCTGGATGGGGACCCCCCCGAGCGCGCCGCTGATGATGCCGGCCACCTCGTCGATCCGGTAATTCTGGCCGTCGGAACCGACGTTGAACACCTGGTTGCCCACCTTCCCGATATCCGCCTCCAGGCAGCGGGCGTAGACCTCGGCCGCGTCCTCCACCCCGAGCAGCGGGCGCCACTGGCTTCCGCCGAACACCTGGATCCGGCCGTCGACGAACGACTTCATGCTCATGGTGTTGACGACCAGGTCGAACCGCATGCGGGGGGAGGGGCCGTACAGGGTCCCCATCCTGAGGATGGTGGGGCTGAAATACTCCCCCCCCATGCCGAGGATGATCTTCTCCGACTCGATCTTGCTCCGGGCGTAGAGGGAAACGGGGTGGAGCGGGGCCTCCTCGTCGAGCAGCGCGCTCCCCACGCCGTAGACGCTGCAGGTGGAAGCGTACAGGAAGCGGCCGACCTGCTGCAGGCGCGCGGCCGAGGCCAGGGCCTGCGCCGCCAGCACGTTGGTCTCGATCGTTTCGATCGGGCGGATTCTGGAGGCCGGGTCCCCCACGATGGCAGCCAGGAGCACCACGGCGTCGACGTCGGCCAGGGCGGCGACCATGGTGGGGATGTGGCGCAGGTCCCCCTCGACGATTTCGAGGTTCTTCGCCTCCGCCAGCGGCTCGAGCGAGCGGCGGCCGTAGAGGAAGCTGTCGAGCACCCGGACCCGGAAACCGCGCCCGAGGAGCTTCCGGGTGAGCACGCTCCCGAGGTAGCCGGCCCCGCCGACCACCAGCACCCTTCTTCCCGGCCCGTCCCCCGCCGCGGCGGGCCCGGGCCCGTGCCGCCGCTCGAGGTCCTCGAGGGAGAGGATGTCGGCGATGCGCCCCCCGTCGTCGACGACGGGGAGGTAGCGCACCCCCTCCAGTTCCATGTCGGACATCATCCGCTCGGCCAGTTTCGGGTCCTCGCACGACCGGGCCGTCAGCTTCTGCCCGTGCCTGAGGGGGTACCCGTCGACCGGCTCCCCGCCGTGGGCGCCGCTGATGAGGAGCCGGCGCAGGTCGGAAATGGTGACGCACCCCAGGTACACCCCCCCGGGGTCGACGACGAAGGCCCGGTCGAAGGAGGTCCGCTCGATCGTCCGGATCGCCTCCTGGATGGAGGTCCGGCGGTCCAGGCAGGGGACGGGGTACTTCATGCGCCGCACCCGCGGGCCAGGATCCCCGATACGTACTGCCGCATGGCCCCCTCGTAGTCGTGTTCCGGCGCCCACCCGAGCAGCCGGCGCGCCTTCTCCGAGGAGATGAAGCGCCCCTTGAAGTTCCCCTTGCGGTCCTCGACGAAGTCGAGCTCCGCCTTCCGCCCCAGGATCCCCTCGAGCGTCCGGACGATTTCCAGCACGCTGACCTTGCGCGTCCCGTTGAGGTTGAAGACCTGGTTTTCCGCCTCGGGCCGGGCGCAGGCGGCGTTGCCGCGCGCCAGGTCCCTGACGTAGATGAACTGCCGCGTCTGGCTGCCGTCCCCGTGGATGGTGATCGGCTCGCCCCGCAGGATCCGGCCGATGAAGATGGGGGTGACGGTCTCCGGCCGCGCCCGCTCGCCGAAGGGGATGCCGTAGCGCATGATCGTGTAGTTGACCCCGTAGAGGCTCCGGTAGTTGCGGCAGTAGAGCTCGGCCGCGATCTTGCTGGAGGTGTAGAGGTGGTCCGGGTCGGCGGCGTAGGGGGTCTCCTCGGTGATGTTCTCCTCCCCCGCCTCGGGGAGGGAGCCGTACACCCACTCGGTGGAGGCCAGGATCACGCGCGCCACCGACGCCCGGCGGGCGGATTCGAGCACCGACAGCGTGCCGACGGCCGTGATGTCGTTGGAGAAGACGGGGCTTTCGTAGAAACGGTTGACGTTCGCCTCCGCCGCCAGCACGTAGACGATGTCGGCGCCGCCGAGCGCCCGCGTCATCCGGTCGATGTCGCGCACGTCCCCCCGGACGAAGGCGCAGGGCTGATCGTAACGCGGGGCGTCCAGGTCGTAGATGACGACCTCGTGCCCCTCCAGGAGGAGCGCGTCCACCACGTGGGACCCGATGAAGCCCGATCCCCCGGCAACCACCATCTTCATAGCCTGACCCCCGGAAATCAATTCAGCACTATAGCAGCCCGGGGAGCGCGTGCCAACGGTATCCGGAAAAATCGGGGAGACAACGCGCCGCGGTTCGGTATAGAATCGCCGCCGTCGTTACGGAAAAGGAGGCGGCCCATGATTCGCGTGAGTGTGCTCTACCCCCGGGGGGGGAAATTCGACTTCGACTACTACGCCACCCGGCACATGCAGCTGGTGCACCAGCTGCTCGACCCCTTCGGGCTGGTCCGGTCGGAGGTGGACAAGGGGGTGGGGGACTCCCCCTTCATGGCCGTCGGCCACCTGGTGTTCCGTTCGGCCGGGGAAATGGAGCGGGGGCTCGCCGAGCACGACCCGAAGCTGGCGGCCGACATGGTCCACTTCACCGATGTCCAGCCCCAGTTCCAGGTCAGCGAAATCCTTCCCTAGCGGGAGCACGGCCCGGCCGCGCTCCGCGCGCGGCCGGGAAAGCGCCTCACCCGCGCCCCGGGAATCAGGCCAGGGGCAGCTCCTTCGGGGCGGCCGTGAAGGAATAGAGCGTCGCCCGGGCCCCGGTAAGGTAGAAGGTGACGAAGGTCTCGTCCTCGGCCCCCTTGGGGTAGATCCCGAGCAGCATGGGGCCTTCCTGGAACGCCTGGACCTTGGCCTCGCGGCTGTCGTCGACGACGGCCTTCCCCCGGATGCGGAGCCAGGAGCCGTCCGCCCCCATCCCCGAGATCTCGACGTCGGGTTTCTCCTCCAACTGCCGGTACACCTCCTTGGTCCGGTTGGTGCAGAAGTAGAGGGCGTCGTTGCGCACCATCACGAAACCGAAGGGGCGGACCCGGGCGGCGTCCCCCTCGACGGTGGCCAGGTGGAAAACGGGGTTGGCCTTCAGAAACTCGAACGCGGTATTCATGGAATCCTCCTCCTGATGATGGGTTATTGGGTGCAACGCGCATCCTATAGGCGCCCGCCCCCAATAATCAAGCCGAAATTCCCTTCCCCCCGGCCGGGCGCCGCGCGCAGCGGGAGACCTTACACCGGGGCGCGCCGTAGGCTATAATTGGGGGTTTTCGCGGGCCTTCTCTTTCGGCCGCGTTCGGGGGTGACGGGCCGGTGTCCTTGCTGCTGTATTCAACCCGATCCAAGCTGATCCTCGGCTTCCTGGCCGTGGCGCTCGTGGTCTGCGGCGTCGCGCTCGCCGTCGGGGGGCGGATGCTGTACCAGGCGTTCATGCACGAGGCCTCGAACCGGGTGCGCATGGACCTCAACGCCGCGCGCGAGATCTACGACTCCCGCGTCCGCGTCGTCAGGAGCGCCTGCGCGCTGGCCTCCACCGGCCCGGTCCTGCAGTCGGCCATCCGCGGCAGGGACCTCGAGGCCGTGCTCGCCCGCCTCGGGGACGTCGCCGCCGAGGCCGAACTCGACTTCATGGGCGTCGTCGCCGGAGACGGCCGGATCCTCTGCCGGCTGGGGCCCCATTCCCTCCCCGCCGCCGGGGAGCGCCCGAACCCGCTGGCCCGCCTGGCGCTGGAGAAGCGGTCGGCCGTGGCCGGCACCGTGGTGCTCGATGCAGAGGCCCTCTTCCGGGAGAACCCCGACCTGGCCCGGCGGGCGAGGCTGGGCGTCGAGCCCGGGGGCGCCGGCGGGGAGGAAGGCAGGGTGATCGCCTCCGGCATGGCGCTCGGCGCCGCCGTCCCGATCTTCGCGGCGGGCCGCCTGGCGGGCGTCCTCTACGGGGGGGTGCTTCTGAACGGGAACCGGGAGATCGTCGACCGGGTGCGCGACACGGTTTTCCAGCACGAGGTCTACCGCGGGCGCAGCGTCGGCGCCTCCACCATCTTTCTCGACGACATCCGCATCGCGACCAACGTGCTCGGCCCCGACGGGAGCCGGGCGCTCGGGACCGCCGCGTCGGGCGAGGTCTCCCGCGCCGTGCTGGCCGGGGGGCAACGCTGGACCGACCGCGCCTTCGTGGTCAACGACTGGTACATCACCGCCTACGAGCCGATCGAGGACATCTTCGGCCGCAGGGTGGGGATGCTCTACGCGGGGGTCCTGGAGGCCAGGTACGCCGACGTGCGGCGCAAGGCGCTCCGGGTCTTCACCGGCGTCACCGCGGCGGGCATGCTCCTGGCGCTCGCGCTCGGCACCGTCATCGCCGGCCGGATCAGCCGCCCGGTGCACCGGCTGATCGAGGCGAGCGCGGAGGTCTCCCGGGGGAACCTGGCCCCCGACATCGGGCCGTTGTCCAGGAGCGAGATCGGGGTGCTCCAGAGGACTTTCCGGGAGATGCTCGAGTCGCTCGAGCGGCGTGACCAGGCCCGGAAGGCGGAGAGCGAGACCCGGCTCCTCGAGTTCGAGAAACAGGCCAGCATCGGGAAGCTGGCCGGCGGGGTGGCCCACGAAATCAACAACCCCCTGACGGGGATCTTCACCTTCACCCACATGCTGCTCCGCCGGGAGGACCTCGACCCCGAAATCCGCGCCGACCTCGAGCTCGTCGCCCGGGAGACGGAACGGGTGCGCAGGATCGTCAAGGGGCTGCTCGACTTCTCCCGCCAGACCGAGATCGAGCCGGAACCGACCGACGTAAACGGCCTCTGCCGCTCCACCCTGGCCCTGGTGGAGAACCAGGCCCTCATCAAGGGGGTGCGCCTCGGTTTCGAGCCGGGGGAGGGACTGCCGCCCGTCACCCTGGACCGGAACCAGATGCAGGGCGTGCTCCTGAACCTGATCCTCAACGCGCTCGACGCGACGGAGCCGGGGGGGGAGGTCTCCCTTTCGGCCGGGATCGGGATGTCGGCCGGCAGCCCCCGCCGCAAGGGAGTCTCGATCGTCTGCAGCGACACCGGCTGCGGCATCCCCCCGGAGCACCTGGACAGGATTTTCGACCCCTTTTTCACAACCAAGGACGTGGGGCAGGGAACCGGGCTGGGCTTGTCGGTCTCCTACGGCGTCGTCGAGCGCCACGGCGGGAGCATCCACGTCCGGAGCAAGGCGGGGAAGGGGAGCAGCTTCACCGTCTGGCTCCCCGTCGAGCCGGCACGGGAAGCGGAGAGCGTCGAATGAAGGTACTGGTCGTGGACGATGACGTGATGGTGGCCCGGAGCTGTTCGCGCATCCTGGCGTCGCACAGCTTCGAAGTCACCGCCGTGGCGGGGGCCGACGAGGCGATGGAGGCGCTCGGGAGGGAGGAGTTCGACCTGCTCCTGCTCGACGTCCTGATGCCGCGCCGGGACGGCTTCTCGCTCCTGCGCGAGGTGCGGCGCCTCCACCCCGCCCTGCCGGCCATCGTCATGAGCGGCTACTCGACCCCCGGCACGATCGCCGGCGCCTTCGATTGCGGCGCCACCCGTTTCATCGCCAAACCGTTCCGGCCCGATGAGCTGATGAAACTGATTCAGCGGATGACGGGGGGAGCGGCCAACAGTCTTTCCTGACCTGCGCACGCGCCAGGCCGGGGATTCGCACAATCCGAACCAAAGAAGGGAATGGATCATGGCAGAGAAAATGCTGATTATCGATGATGACGAAATCATCCTGAAATCGTGCAGGAAAATCTTCGAGGCCGAGGGCTTCGAGGTGGCGACCACGGCGAACCCGCAGGAGGGGCTCAACCTGGTCTCCGAAAAATCGTTCGACGTCGTCCTGGTGGACTGGATGATGCCGGGATTCGACGGCATGGACGTGGTGGAGGAGATCGACCGGCGCTCGCCCAACTCGGCGCTGGTGATGATCAGCGGCCACCCCTCGGTGGGGCGCGCGACCGAGGCGATGAAGCGGGGGGCGATGGACTACCTCCCCAAGCCGTTCAAGCCCGAGGAGATCACGGCCGTCGTCAAGAAGGCGGTCCGGCGCAAGGTGGCCGAGGAGTCGAAGGCGGTCGGGCGCTTCGAGAAGATGCTGAAGTCGCTGCAGTTCCCCGTCCCCACCCTCGAGGACAAGGCGCCCAAGAACATCGCCGAGACGGTGGCGCAGACCGTGGTGGTGGCCAAGGCGACCTCCCCCTGGTTCGCCGTCACGGTCCTGGGGATCCTGGCCGGGGCCTACATCGGGTTCGGGGGGCTGCTCTCCACCACCGTCACCTTCGACGCGGCGGCCGCGCTGGGGACCGGGGTGAGCAAATTCCTCGGCGGCGCGGTGTTCAGCGTCGGCCTGATGCTGGTCGTCATCGCCGGGGCCGAGCTCTTCACCGGCAACAACCTGATGGTGTCGAGCGTCATGTCGCGCGAGATCTCCTTCTCGACCATGATGAAGCGGTGGGGCCTGGTCTTCCTCGCCAACTTCGTCGGCTCGCTCCTCATCGTCGTCCTCTTCTACTACTCGGGACTCTGGAAGACGGGGGACGGCGCCCTCGGCATGGCGGCGGTCAAGGTCGCCTACGCCAAGGTCAACCTCTCCTTCACGGAGGCCATCGTCCGGGCCATCGGCTGCAACTGGCTGGTCTGCCTCGCCGTCTGGATGGCGCTTTCGGCGCGCCAGACGATCGGCAAGATCTTCGCCATCTTCTTCCCCATCATGGCCTTCGTCGCGATGGGGTTCGAACACTGCATCGCCAACATGTACTTCATCCCCGCCGGGATCCTGCTGGGCCATTTCGCCCCGCTCCCCGCGATCCCGGGGATCGACCTCGGCCTGCTCAACTGGGGCTCTTTCCTCTGGAAGAACCTGCTGCCGGTCACCATCGGCAACATCATCGGGGGAACCGTCTTCGTCGGCATGAGCTACTGGGGCGCCTACCTGCGCCCGGTCAAACCGGCCCGATAGGGCCGGCCGCCGCCGGCGTCCCGGGGATCCCGGGGCGCCGGCCCCTCCCGGGCCTCACCGCATCATCACGACCGACACGATCAGCTGCGACAGCACGATCTTGATCACGATCGACGACGGGTAGACGGTCGTGTACCAGATGTTCGGGAGGTCGCTCTCGGTCTGCTGGTTGGCCCAGGCCAGGCAGGCCGACTGGGTCTGGATCCCCGAGACCAGCCCCATCACCGCCTGCATCGGCAGCTTGAGGAACCGGATCCCGACCAGGATGCTGCAGGCCGTGACGAAGGTGGTCAGGAGCGCCCCGGCCGCGATCATGCGCCACCCCCCCGCCTCGAAGAGAGTCCCGAACCCCTGCCCCGCCCGGGTCCCGATCGCCGCCAGGAAGAAGACCAGGCCGACCTGGCGCAGCACCAGGTTGGCGTGAAACGGCATGTCCCAGGTGACCGGGCCGGTCCGCTCCAGCCGCCCGAGGACGAGGCCCATGACCAGCGCCCCCCCGGCGAACCCGAGCTGGAACCGGATCCCGTGCCCCAGGGGGATCGGGATCATCCCCAGGAAGACCCCCAGCACGATCCCCAGGGAGAGGGAAAGGAAATCGGTCTCGGAAATCGATTTGATGGAATCCCCGAAATACCGGGTCACCCGGTCCATGTTGTCGCGCTGGGTGATCACGCGGATGCGGTCCCCCATCTCCAGGACCGTGTCGGGGCGCGGGACGATGTCCACGTCCCCGCGCCGCAGCCGGGTGATGACGGCGTGCAGGTCGCGCAGCAGGTGGAGTTCGCGGATCGACTTGCCCGCCACCTCCTTGTTGGAGACGAAGATCCGGCGGTAGCCGACCCCCCCCTGCCCCGGGGTCAGGTGTTCCGCGGCCGCGGCGCCGAAGATCAAAAGCGCCCGCTCCATCGCCTGCGCCCCCCCGACGGCCACCACGTGATCGCCCGGGTCGAGGACGGTCTCGGAGGTCACGACGTCGACCCGGTCCCCCTTGCGGATCCGGCTGAGCACGAATCCGTGGTCCTTCAGCGCCGCGAACGCCTCCCCCACCTTCCGGCCCGCCAGGGCGGGGTTGGTGATCCGGAAGGTCCGGCTGAAGATCGGCTCCGGGGCGTACTCGTCCTCCGCCTCCATCGCCCGTGCGTTCCGGCCGAGTTTGAAAACCTTGTTGCAGAGGACGAAGGCGAGGATGACGCCGAACACGCCGAAGGGGTAAGTCAGGCCGTAGGCGATCACCGGCCCGTCGAGGTAGAGGTCGCGCGTCGCCCCGGTGAGGCCCCCCGAGAGGTTGCGCGTCGTCTCCACCGCCGCCGCCAGCGCCGGCGTGTTGGTCAGCGCCCCGCAGAAGAGGCCCGCCACCCCCGCCTCGGGCAGCTCGAGGAGGCGGGCGACCGCGAACGCCCCCGCGGCCCCGAGCGCGAGGATTCCCAGGGCCATCATGCTGAAGCGGAGGCCGCGCTTGCGGAAGGAGGCGAAAAAGACCGGCCCCGCCTGCAGGCCGATGGCGTACAGGAACAGGACCGACCCGATGACGTGGATGTGCTCGGGGAGGCTGAGGCGCCGGTCGAGGGCCCCGAAGAACATGCCCGCGAAGAGCACGGCGGCCACCCCCAGCTTGAGGCCGAACAGGTTGATGTTGCCGACGAGGTATCCGACCCCGATGACGGTGAAGAGGAGCAACAGCGGGTTCTGGGCCAGCAGGTCCATCATGGCTTCATTCCTGTGAAAACATGGGCGAAGAGGGACACGCAAACTATAGCACACGCCCGCCCGGGCGGGAAAATCGGCGAAATCCTTAAAAAAAGGGCCCCCGGGGGTATACGGCCGGGACCCGTCGGCCGATAACGTGTTCGCCATGACGAACGACCTCCTGCAGATGGAACCCAGGCCCAGGATCAAGACCAGCGCGTTCGAGCGCTTCAACAACGTCCTCAAGGACATGATCGAAAAGGGGGGGAGCGACCTCCATGCCACGGTCGGGAGCGGATTCCGGATCCGCATGCTGGGGGAACTGGTCCCCTCTTCCGACCCCGACCCCCTGGCCCCCGGCGAGATCGCCTCCATCGCGGGGGGGATCCTGATGGCCGGGCGCAAGTGCACCCGGGAAAACGTGATGGAGTTCGTCGAAAACCTCACCGACTACGACTGCTCCTACTCGCTGCAGGGGCACGGCCGCTTCCGGGTGAACATCTCGAGCCAGCGCCGTTCGCTCGCGCTGGTGCTGCGCCACATCCCCTACGTGCTCCCCACCATCGAGGACCTCAAGCTCCCCCCGGTGCTCGGCGACATCGCCCTGACGGAGCGGGGACTGGTCCTGGTCACCGGGATCACCGGGAGCGGCAAATCGACCACCCTGGCGGCCATGATCAACCTGATCAACCACAAGAAGCGTTGCAAGATCATCACCATCGAGGACCCGATCGAGTTCCTCTACCGGGACGAGCTGGCCAGCATCGCCCAGCGCGAGTGCGGGTCCGACACCGAGAACTTCGCCAAGGCGCTGCGCGCCGCTCTGCGCCAGGACCCGGACATCATCCTGGTCGGGGAGATGCGGGACCGGGAGACGATCGACATCGCCATCAAGGCGGCCGAGACCGGGCACCTGGTGCTGTCGACGGTCCACACCACCGACGCCCCGCGCACCATCAACCGGATTCTCAGCGTCTTCGACCCCTCCGAGCAGGCCGCGGCCCGGCTGCGCCTTTCGGAGACCCTGC
>JAAYCX010000020.1 GCA_012729555.1 Acidobacteriota bacterium | reverse complement strand
GGTGTTTTACGAGACGGCGGAGGGGAGGACGGTGCTGCCCGTCGAAGAGGCGGCGTGGAGTGGGGGCGGGCGGGTCGAGATGGAGTGGAAGCGGGGGGACGGGCCGGCGGTAAGAGTGGCGGTGGTGGCGCGCGGGAACGCGTTTACGGTGCGGATGGAGGGGGAAGCGGGGGCGGGGATCCTGGGCTGGGGGGTGTCGATCGAGGCGCGGGAGGGGGAATATTTCACCGGGCTGATGGAGCGGGTGGTGGACGGGGCGCAGGAGGCGTCCTGGGCGCCCGGGATCGGGGAGGGGATGGATCTCGGGGGGCAGCGGGTGGAGATGATCGTCAAGCCGACGACTTCGGTCTACGCGCCGTATTACCTCTCTTCGCGCGGGTACTCCTGCTTCGTCAAGGGGACCTGGCCCGGGGTGTACGATTTCGGCCGCGAGGACGCCGGCCGGGTGCGGATCCGGTTCGAGGGCCCGGAGCTGGAATTCAAGATCTCGACCGGCGACCCGGCGCGCCTGGTGGCGGAGCACGCGCTCGAGGCCGGCCCCCCGTTTCTCCCCCCCAAATGGGCCTACCTCCCCTGGCGCTGGCGCGACGAGCACACCCACGCGGACACGTATTACGACGGCACCCCCGTCACCGGGCCCTTCAACTCCCAGGTGATGGAAGACGTGCTCCTGATGAAGGCGTTCGGGATCCCCTGCGGCGTCTACTGGGTCGACCGCCCCTGGGGCCTCGGCTTCTGGGGCTACGACGACTTCGAGATCGACCCGGCGCGCCTTCCGAATTTCGAAAAGATGGTCCGCTGGCTTGGCAGCCGCGACATGCGCACCCTCCTCTGGATCGCCCCTTTCTTCCAGGGGAAGATGGAAAAGGAGGCGCTGGCCCGGGGCTACCACCTGGCCGGGCAGAAGCCGCAGCGCAACAACTACCCGATGGTCGATTTCACCAACCCGGAGGCGAAGGCCTACTGGCAGCGGGGGGTGGAAAAGCTCCTCGACCTGGGGGTGGCGGCGTTCAAGCTCGACCGCGGCGAGGAGGGGATCCCCGACGACGGCCTCCCCCCCGTCAGTGACGGCCGGTCGCTCCGGGAGCAGCGGAACGCCTACCCGGCCATGTACGTCCAGGCGGCCTACGAGGTCGCCCGCAAGCACCGCGGGGACGATTTTCTCCTGATGCCGCGCGGGGCCTACACCGGCAGCTCACGCTACGGGGTGTTCTGGGGCGGGGACATCGGCGGGACCCAGGAGGGGCTGCGGGCGTCGATCATCGCGCTCCAGCGCGCGGCGGTGATGGGGTACCCGAACTGGGGGTCGGACACCTGCGGCTACAACCAGCAGCTGATGGAGCAGGAGGTGTGCGCCCGCTGGCTCGCTTTCTCCTGCTTCACCCCGATCATGGAGGTGGGGCCGACGCGCAACCTGGCGTTCTGGAACCTCCCGCGCGAGCCGCGTTACGACGCGGTGCTGATCGCGGCCTGGAGGCTCTACGCCCGGCTCCACACCCGGTTGGCCGACTATACCTATTCACTGGCGCGGGAAGCCAGCCGGACCGGGGTACCCATCGTCCGGCCGCTCTTTTTAGCGGATGGGTCGCCCGAAGCCTGGAAATACTGGGATACGTATCTTTACGGGCCGGACCTGTTGGTGTCCCCGGTCTGGGAGAAGGGGAAGCGGGCGCAGACGGTCTATTTCCCCTCCGGCTCCCGCTGGCGCGACGCCTGGCGCCCCGACCGGGTCTACGAGGGGGGGCGAACGGCCGAAATTCCGGCCGAAGTGCACCAGATCCCGATCTTCGTCCGGGTGGGGTCACCCCTCCGGCTCGGCGATCTCAACCAGGAGTGGCGCGAGGCGATGGAGGTGGCCGGGCGCCGGCCCGATCTCGCCCGCCTCGACCGGGAACTGGCGGCGCAGTTCGGGAAGGTGGGACGGTAGGGAGCCGGGCTCGCAGCAGGACCAGGCAGGCGGCTGATTTAAAGGTTTGCCCCTGGCTGATTTAAACCTTTTTTCGCATGTCCATATCCGGAGTCTGCAGTAATTACTGTATTTTCAGTGGTTTCCATGCGGAGCCGGCCCGACCTTGGGCGCCTCGACAGGGAACTGGCGGAGCAGTTCGGGAGCGCCGGGCAAAACCAGGGTTTCTGGTTGGCCAGCGTATCGATTGCCTTCAGGATGAGGCGGGTGGCGCGCAGGATGGCGCTCACGATAAGGAGCGTCAGCCCGCCGGTCCAGAGCATCAGGCCTTGAGGGGGACAGTGGTGACTGTCCCCCTCCGGCTAAGCGGGCTCAATAGGTTTCAAATGGCCGAGATCCACCGATTGTGCTGTTTGCCAGAGATCATACTGGAGTTGAAGCTTGAGCCAGCCTTCGGGTGACCGGCCGAACACTTTTGACAACCTCAAGGCCATTTCAGGACTGATCCCGGCTCTGCCGTTCAATAGCGCCGAAAAGGTCTTTCTGGTTACACCAAGCGCTCTTGCCGCTTCCGTAACGGTGATATGGAGCGGTTCTACACAAAATTCCCTTATGATTTCGCCTGGATGGGGTGGGTTATGCATGGCCATTTTTTCCCTAATGATAGTCTTCATAATCGAGATCAAAGGCATCCCCGTTTTTCATCCTGAAGGTCATTCTCCAGTTTCCGCTGATTTTGACCGCCCAGGTTCCCTTACGATCCCCTCTGAGGGGGTGCAGATCCAGTCCCGGCAAATCCATATCTTGCAGGGTTTCAGCCGTTTCGAGCAGGGCGAGGATTTTTCTCATCCGAGCCGCATGTTGTGGATCCACACCACTGGTGTTACCGGATTCGAACAATCGTTTGAGCCCCTTGTGCCTGAAATTTTGGATCACGCACTTTCATTGTAACCAGGTACGTTGCGGGTGTCAACAGGAAGCTTGATTCGAGACCGGGGCCTAGGGGGCCAGGGTCGTTGATGCGCTTGCGGAGATTACGCGCCTATTAACCGCAAATAATGCGGCGAATGGTCGAATAATCTCCGCAGGAGGTGCGGAGATTGTACGGCCACGAGCTTGACGATTGGCCGCGGTTCCGGTGGGACGCGCAGCAGATTGCGTATCCTTTGGGCGAGGTACGCCATCGGCAGGGCCTTGAGGGGGACAGTCACCACTGTCCCCCGCTGGATTTGTCGACCCAGGGAGAGACTTTCGAGGTGGCCCGGAAGAACGTGATTGAGGCTTCCCAGTTATTCCTGACCAGCTGCCTGGAAAGAGGAACGCTCGATCAGGCGCTCAGGGAGCTGGGATTTGTCCCCATGCCCAATGAGATGCAGGAGGATTCGCTGCCTGAGGGGACCTTTTCCTTCCCGGTACCGATACCGTTTGTCTTTCAAAAACCCTCCGAATGCCACGCATAACCCCGCTGAGTTGTTGAAGGGGACAGTGGTGACTGTCCCCCCCCAATGTTCGTTATGCCGCTCGTCGGCTGCGGTGATTCTCTCGGGTGAAAAGTTTGACGGTCATGGAATAAGGTCATTGTGAATCTAAAGTGTCAGCATGCGGTCTTTCGGCTACTATGATTACTTTATCGGGATATTCAAACCAGGACTCTTGCCTGCAACCGATGTGATGATCACAATATCCCCTGAATGCAAAGCGGTAGGTGACGGTAATTTCTGCTGCATCCCCTTTGCCAGGAGGGTCGAACACCCACCGGCCTAAATTCGATTCAACCTCTTCTACTAAAAGCGACGGCCCGTTAACGATAGTAACATCGATAACCGATCCATCATCACGAACCCTGCATTTTGCCTTAACCGTCCCCTCTATTCCTGCAAATAGCGCCAGCTTGGGATAATTTGCTGCCAAAACCAAATGCGGACTCGGATGGATTTCCGCGTGGCAGACGGTCGACAATGCAATGATTGAAAACCAAACCCTAAACAATGGTTGCACGATTCAGTGTCTCCTGGCAATGTGCGCCCGTTTCCATTCGAGCCGATCGCTGCTTTGCACTCCGTCGCAAAAATACCATGTATTCAAGCAAAACCGTCTTTGCCCAATCATCTCAGGGCCTGCCCGCGGCCGCCTCGATGGTGAGGGTGCCTCCTTCGAGGCCGGGGGCGGAGGCTTTCACGGTGATCGTGCCGGGGGCGGAGAGGGCGCGGACCCAGGCGTAGCACTTCCCTCCGTAGGCGCGGCGGACAGAGCCGCGATACGATTCGGCGCTTCGGTTGTCGCCGTTGTCGACGGCGGCGATGGCGCCGGGGCCGGTGAGAGTGAAGGTGACCGGGTGGGAGGCGTCGGGGACGGGGACGCCGGCGCGGTCGGTGACGGTGGCGGTGACGCGGGCGACCTGGTCCCAGCCGGGGGCGAGGGGGGTGCGGTCGACCGTGAGGACGATTTTTTCCGGCCGGCCCGCCGTCCGCAGCTCGTGCCGGGCGGCGTCGCGGCCGCCGCTTCGGCCTATGGCGGCGAGGGTGCCCGGCTCGAAGGGGACTTTCCACACCCGCGGGGCGTCGTCGGCCGGGCGCCCTTTCTTTCCGAGTGATTTCCCGTTGAGGTAGAGTTCCACTTCGTCGCAGTTGGAATAGGCTTCCACCGTTTCCTCGTGCGGGTTCAGGTCGGCAGGGGTCCAGTCCGCAAACTGCGACTGCCTGTGGGTGAGGGGGACGAAGCCGGGGTCGTCGGGGACGGCCTTGGGGGGGAGGGTGCGGCGCACCACGTGGACCACCGGCTGGTCGCTCCACCAGGCCATTCTTTCATACGCCATCGGCTTGATCGCGCCGGCGCGGTCGAGCAGGCCGAAGCCGGCGCCGATCATCGGCCAGCCGAGCGATTCGCCCAGGTAGTCGATCCCGCTCCAGAGGAACTGCCCCGCGTGCTGCGGGTGGTCGCGCGCGGCCAGCCAGGTGGCCAGTTCGTGCCGCTGCTCGGTCCCGACGATCTTCCGCCCCGGTTTGGCCTTCCACGCCTCGAGCAGCTCGAGGTCGCGGTAGTTGGTGCCGATGACGTCGAGCAGGTCGGCCAGGCCGTTGGTGTAATCGCCGCTCACGTTCGGGCGGAAGAGCCCCTGGGTCACCGGCCGGGTCGGGTCGAGACGGTGAAAGAGGTCTACCAGCCCCGCCAGGACCTTCTTCCCGAGCTCCGCTTTGACCGTGTCCCGGATCTCGTTTCCCGCGCTCCAGAGGATGACGGAAGGGTGGTTGCGGTCGCGCACGACCGTGTCGCGCGCGTCGATGTGGGCCCAGCGCTCGAAGTCGCGGTGGTAATCGTGGGTATTTTTTCCGATGGTCCAGCAGTCGAACATTTCCACCATGACCAGGAACCCCATCCGGTCGCACAGGTCGAGAAAGTCGGGCGCGGGCGGGTTGTGGGCGGTGCGGAGGGCGTTGACCCCGAGCTTGCGCAGCCGGCCGAGGCGCTCTTCCCAGACCGAGAGCGGGACGGCGGCGCCGAACGCCCCCCCGTCGTGGTGGAGGCAGACGCCTTTTATTTTGAGGTTTTTCCCGTTGAGCCAGAAGCCCGTGTCCGAGTCGAAACGCGCCTCGCGGATCCCGAAGGGGATGCGCTCGCCGTCGCTTTCTTCGTCGCCGGAGCGGAGGGTCAGGCGGGCCTCATGGAGAAGGGGCCGGTCGAGGTCCCAGAGGACGGGATCCGTTACGGTGACCTCTTCCCGGAAGTCGGCGCCGGCGCCGGGGGCGACGTTGAGCGGGCGGGTGCCGGCCGTGCCGACGACCGTCCCGTCGGGAGCGACGAGGGTGATCTCCACGGAGACGGAGGCGGCTCGTGCGGAGCGGTTCAGGACGGTGCCCTCGATGTTTACCGCGGCCCGGTTGCCGGCGAGGCGGGTGGAGAGGAAGGGGCTCCATTTTTCGAAGTGGACCGGGCCGGTCACCACCAGGCGCGCGCGCCGGTAGATGCCGGCCCCGGTGTACCAGCGGGAGGCGGGCTGGCCGGAGTTGTCCGCGCGCACGGCGAGCAGGTTCGGGGCGCCGAAGCGGACGTGGCCGGTCAGGTCGTAGCCGAAACTCACGTAGCCGTTGGGGCGCTGCCCCAGGTGCACGCCGTTGACCCAGACGTCGCTGTGCGCCATCACCCCGTCGAATTCCACGGACACCCGCCGGCCGGCCCAGGCCGCGGGGAGGGTGAAGGGGCGGCGGTACCAGCCGATGCCGGCGGGGAGAAAGCCTCCCCCCGGCCCGGTCGGGTGTTTCGGGTCGTGGGCCCCCTCGATGCTCCAGTCGTGCGGAACGGTGAGTGGGCGCCAGTCGTGGTCGGCGTAGTCCGGGGCCTCCGCCCCCGGCGCGTCCCGCCCGAGGAAGAGCCAGCCGGAATCGAGCGGAATGATTTCGCGCGCCGCCGAACAGGGCGGGGCAAGAGAGATGAGGAGGAGGAGCAGGATCGGTTTCATCGGCGTACCCCGATTGAAGTATAGTGGGTAGTAGACCGCGCCGCCGGACCGCATTGCAAGGAGAAATATGAAAAGAGCCTGGATGCCCGCCGTCCTCTTTCTGGCAGCCGCCTTCGGCGGCGCCGATGAACTCCAGCAGGGATTTGTGAATCCGCCCGAGGAGGCCCGGCCGCGGGTCTGGTGGCACTGGACCGGGGGGAACGTCACCCGCGAAGGGATCACCAAGGACCTCGAGTGGATGAAGCGGGTGGGGATCGGCGGGGCTCACCTGGCCGACATCGGGATGGAAGGGGGGCAGCGGGTCGACGAGAAGGTGGAATTCCTCACCCCCGCGTGGCTGGACGCGGTGCGGCACGCGGCCGCCGAGGCCGACCGGCTCGGGCTCGAACTCGCGATCTTCAGTTCCTCGGGGTGGAGCCTGACGGGGGGGCCGTGGGTCGAGCCCCGGCAGGCGATGAAGCGGCTGGTGTGGAGCGAGACTTCGCTCGGCGGGCCGGGGAGGCGGCGGGTCGAGCTGCCGAGGCCGGTCGAGGAGGGGGAATTCTACCGCGACAGCGTCCTGGTCGCCTTCCGCACCCCGGCGGACGAACGGCCGATGGCCGAGCTCCGTCCGCGGGTGACGGCCGGCGGCCCGGTCGACGCGCCCCTTTTGATGGACGGGGACGACGCCACCGGGGTGAAGGTCCCGGGGGAGGCGGCCTGGATCCGGTACGAGTTTCCCGCGGCGGTGGGGGTCAAGGGGGTGACCCTGATCGCGCCCGGGCGCGGCGTCCCCTTCGGCCGGGTCGAGGGGAGCGAAGACGGGGTGAACTACCGCACCCTCGCGGCGCTCCCCGGGGCGGTGCAGTACCGCGCGCGGGGCCTCAAGACCTACGCCTTCCCGGAAGCGCGGGTGCGCTTCGTGCGCCTGGTGATGACCGGGGCGGCCCCCGACCCGGACGCCGTGATCTACCAGACCGCGCCCAAGCCAGCGCCTTCCTACGCGATCCACGAGTTTATCGTCCACACCGGGGCTTGCATCGACCGCTGGCAGGACAAGGCGGGGTTCAGCCTGATCTACGACTACGGAACGGTTCCCACCCCGCCGGTCGCGCCCCGCTCGGCGATCGGGGAGGTGCTCGACCTGACGCCGCTGATGGAGGACGGGGTCCTCGACTGGGACGCGCCCGAGGGGGAGTGGACCCTGCTGCGGATGGGGTACGCCCTGGTCGGGTCGCGCAACCGCTCCGCCTCGCCCGCCGGCACCGGGCTCGAGGTGGACAAGCTCTCCGCGCGCCACGTCGAAAGCTATTTCCGCGCCTACCTGGGGCCGATCGAGCGGGCGCTCGGGCCCCTGGTGGGGCGGAGCCTGCGCTATCTCGTCATGGACAGCTGGGAGGCGGGGGCGCAGAACTGGACCGAGGGGATGATCGAGCTGTTCCGGCAGCGGCGGGGGTACGACCCCACTCCCTATCTGCCCGCCCTCGTGGGGCGCGTGGTCAGGGGGTCCGAGGAGAGCGACCGCTTCCTCTGGGACTTCCGCCGCACCCTGGTGGAGGCGATCGCCGACGCCCACTACGGCACCATGGCCCGCCTGGCCCGGGAGAAGGGGATGGGGGTCTACGGCGAGGCGCCCGGGGTGTCGATGGAGATCCTGGAGGACACCCTTTTGACCAAGAGCCGGGTCGACATCCCGATGGGGGAGTTCTGGCTCGGGAAGATGCACCCGCCGGCCGAGTACTACGCCGACGTGCGCATGGCCGCCGCCGCGGCCCACGTCTACGGCAAGCGCTGGGTGGCCGCCGAGAGTTTCACCGGCGGGGGGTACGACCCCCCCGCGGCCTACAAGAACCTGGCCGACTACTGGTTCGCCCAGGGGGTGAACCGGATCGTGTTTCATTCCTCCGCCCACCAGCCGCTCGACGCCGCGCCGGGGAACACGATGGTGGGGACGCACTTCAACCGCAACATCACCTGGGCGGAACAGGCCTCCGGGGTGGTGGGCTATCTCGGGCGCGTCTCCCACATGCTCTCCGCGGGGCGCTTCGTCGCCGACCTGGTCTATCTCCTCGACGAGGGGGCGCCCTCGAGCCAGCCCTTCTGGGGCGCCGGCCTCCAGCCGGCCCCGCCCGAAGGGTACGACTACGACACGATCAACGCCGACGCGCTCCTTCACCGGATGAGGGTGGGGGAGGACGGGCGGCTCCTGCTGCCCGACGGGACGGGGTACCGCGTCCTGGTGCTTCCCCGCACCGGCCGGATGCGGGCCGAAGTGCTCCGGAAGGTGAAGGAGCTGGTAGAGGGGGGGGCGGTGGTGCTCGGGCCGAAGCCGGAAAAATCCCCGACCCTTGCCGGGGGGATGGAGCGCGAGGACGCCGAGGTGCGGGCGCTGGCCGCCGAGATCTGGGGCGACCTGGACGGGGTGCAGCGCACCCGGCGCCCCTGCGGCCGGGGGACGGTGGCCTGGGGGGTGCCGATCGGGGAGCTGCTCGCCTCGGCCGGGATCGCGCCCGACGCCGAGTTCGACCGCCCGCTCGACGCGGAAATTTCCTGGATCCACCGCCGGAGCGGGGAGGCGGAGATCTATTTCGTCGCCAACCGCACCGACCGGCCGCTCGAGATCCGCGCCCGCTTCCGGGTGGCGGGGAAGGAGGCGGAACTGTGGCGCCCCGACACGGGGAAGATCGGGCCGGCGGGCTACGCGATCGAGGGGGGGCGCACCACCGTGCCGCTCCAACTCGAGGAGCGCGGGTCGGTCTTCGTGGTCTTCCGCCGCCCGGCGGCGGCTTCCGCGCGCACCATCCCGCCGCCGGTGTACCGGACCGTGGCCGCGCTCGACGGGCCCTGGGACGTGGCCTTCCCCCCGGGGTGGGGGGCCCCGGAGCGGCTGAGGATGGAGCGGCTCGAGCCCTGGTCGGCGCACCCCGGGGAGGGGGTGAAATATTTCTCCGGCACCGCCGTCTACTCGAGGACGTTCCGGCTCCTCCCGGGGCAGGTCCGCGCCGGGCGCCTCTTTCTCGACCTGGGGAGGGTGGGGGACGTGGCCGAAGTGTGGGTCAACGGCCGGCGGGCGGAACTGCTCTGGAAGCCCCCCTACCGCGCCGAGGTGGGAGCTTTGATGAAAGCGGGGGAGAACCGGCTCGAGGTCCGGGTCACCAACCAGTGGTCGAACCGGATGCTGGGCGACCGCGCCCTCCCGCCGGAAGGGAAGAGGCTCCCCCCCGCCCCCGCCTGGATGGAGCGCTACGCCGCGCCGGCGGTGCTGGCCGAGTCGGGCCTCCTCGGCCCGGTCGCGATTATCGCGGCTGCCGGACCGGAATGAAGATCGGGACGCCGTCGCCGATCCCGCCGTCGTAGCCGGCCAGGAAGGACTGGACCCGGTCGGAGAGGAGGAAGTCGGACAGCTTCCGGGCGGCTTCGATGTCGGCGTCGGGGAACCTTTCCGGGTTGGCCACGATCGAGACGTAGGGGCGGCGCATGACGGGGTCCCCCTCGACCAGGATCTTCACCTTGGGGTCGGGCTCCATCTTGCCGTAGAGGACGGGCATCCGCCCGACGATCATGTAGGCGTTTCGGGCCGCCACGTAGTGGAGGATGCCGGCCGTCCCGGCGTGCTCGTACTTGAGGACCCAGGGGCCCGCCATCCGCACCCCGGCGTTTGCGAAGAGGGTGTGGGCCGTCTCGCGGGGGCCGTTCGACTCGAAGTCGAGCCAGTTGGAGCCGGTCGCGGCGATCCGGCGCACCGCCTCGGCGCCGTCTTTCAGCCCCGCGACGCCGGCGGGGTCGGCGGCCGGGCCGACGATGACCAGGTCGTTCTTGGCCCAGGGGCGCAGGTCGCGCGCCCAGCCGTCGGCCACCAGGTTGGTGGTCGCGTCGCTCGAGTGCATGGTGAGGAAATCGACCTTCCCCTCCTTCATGGCGCGCGCGAGGGAGGGCTTGGGCCCCGTCGCCACCACCTCCATCCGGATCCCGGTCTCGGCCAGGAAGAGCCTTTCGATCTCGCCCCAGAGGGGGGTCATGGTCATCCCGCCGATCACGGCCACCCGCAGCGGCCGGGAGTCCCCGGCCCCTTCCGCCGCCCGCAGCGACGGCGCCTGCGGCGCGAGCGCCGGCAGCAGCGCCGCAACCAGAATCCAGGTGCGCCCCCCCATCCTGTCCCCCTTCCGGAAAAAAAGCCGGAAAACCCGGCCGAGGAGCCAGTTATATCACGACAATGTATTTTATAAATAACAAATTCCGGGTGGCGGCGCGGGAGGGGGTGAAGAGGGACCTGGGGGAAGGCCCGGATACTGCATCGGACCCCCCCAGGCTTTTTTAGGGTTGTTATCTGGTAATACGTCATTGGAAGCCGGGCGTTTTGTTTTTTTCGATTTTTTTGTCCTCCGGCGGCGGTTTTTGGTTTTTCCGCGCCCGAGGCGATATAATGGGCCTCATTCGGCGCGGGGCTCCTGCCCCATCCCCGCGTGCGCCGGGGGGAAACGGGAAAACCATCATGGACGGTCTCATGCTGGGTATCGACATCGGCTCCACCACCTCGAAGGTGGTGCTGGCCGGCCCGGGCGGGCGCGTCCTTTTTTCCGACTACGCCCGGCACCACACCCGCACCCGGGAGACCCTGGCCGGTCAGCTGGAGAGGATGCGGGACGGTTGCGGCGACCTCCCGGTCCGGGCGGCCTGCACCGGGTCGGGCGCGATGGGGCTGGCCGAAAGCGCCGGGGTCCCCTTCGTCCAGGAGATCATCGCCGCGGCCGCGCTGGCCGCCGCGCGGTATCCCGCCCTCGGGAGCCTGGTCGACATCGGCGGCGAGGACTCCAAGCTGATCCTGTTCGAAGCGGGCCGGGCGCCCGACATCAGGATGAACGGCAACTGCGCGGGGGGGACGGGGGCCTACATCGACCAGATGGCCCTCCTGCTCGACCGGACCATCGGCGAACTCGACGAGATGGCCCTCGGGGCTTCGGCCGTCTACCCGATCGCCTCCCGCTGCGGGGTGTTCGCCAGGACCGACGTGCAGAACCTCCTCAGCCGCAAGATCGACCCCGCCGACATCGCCCTTTCGATCTTCGAGGCGGTGGCGGGGCAGATCATCAACTCCCTGGCCCGGGGCCGCACCATCCGCCCGCCGGTGGTGTTCACGGGGGGGCCGCTCACCTGGATCCGCTCGCTCCGGCGGGCGTTCGCCCGGCTGCTCGCGCTGGGGGAGGCCGACATCGTCCTCCCCGACCACGGCGAGCTCTTCACGGCCCTGGGGGCCGCGCACTCCGCCGCGGGGGACGCCACCTTCGGCACCCTCTCCGATCTCACCCGCCGGGTGCGGGAGGCGCGCGGGGGCGCGGCCCCGGCCGCCACCCTCCCCCCCCTCTTCCGCGACCGCGCCGAACGCGAGCGCTGGGAGCGCGAGAGGCGCCGGGTGCCGCTCGAGCGGGTGCCGCTCGAGCGGGCGGGTCCGGCGCGGGGCGCGTGCCGGCTCGGGATCGACTCGGGGTCGACCACGACCAAGATCGTGGCCGTCGACGACGCCGGGGCCGTCCTCTTCAGCTTCTACCGCAACAACCAGGGCCGGCCGCTCGAGACGGCGCTCGAGGGGCTCGGGGAGTTTTCCCGGCGGACGGCCGGCGCCCCGGTGCGGGTCGCGGCGGCGGCGGTGACGGGGTACGGGGAGGAACTGGTCCGGGCGGCGCTCGGGATCGAACTCGGGGTGGTGGAGACCGTGGCCCACTACCTCGCCGCGCAGAGGATCGCGCCGGGGGTGTCGTTCATCCTCGATGTGGGCGGGCAGGACATGAAGGCCGTCTTCGTGCGGGACGGGATCCTCGGCAACATCGAGATCAACGAGGCCTGCTCCTCGGGGTGCGGGTCGTTTCTCGAAAATTTCGCCGGCGCCCTGGGGTACGATCCCCCCGAATTCGCCCGGCTGGCGACCGGGTCGACCGCCCCCTGCGACCTCGGCTCCCGCTGCACCGTCTTCATGAACTCCAGGGTCCGGCAGGCGGTCGGGGACGGCGCCACCCCGAGCGACCTGGGCGCCGGGCTGGCCTACTCGGTCGTGAAGAACTGCCTCCACAAGGTGCTGCGCATCCGGAGCTGGGACGATATCGGCGACACGGTCGTGGTCCAGGGGGGGGTGTTCCGAAACGACGCCGTGGTGCGCAGCCTCGAGCTCCTCTCGGGGAAGACGGTCCTGATCTCCGACCGGCCCGAGCTGATGGGGGCCTACGGGGCCGCCCTCTACGCCCTCGAGCGCGGGGGGGAGAGCTCCTTCATCGGGCTCGGGCGGCTCGGGGAGGCCGGGGAGTACACGGCCCGGGTCACTTCCTGCCACGGGTGCCCCAACCGGTGCCGCGTCACCGTCTACCGCTTCGCCCACGGCGGCGTCTGCCACTCCGGGAACAAGTGCGAGAAGGTCTTCGGGGGGGGCGGCGCCTCCTCCTCCCGCGGCGCCAACATCTACGACCGCAAGCGCGAGCTGCTGTTCGGCCCGTCCGCCGAAGGCCCCGCGGCTCAAAGCCCCGCGGCCCAAAGCCCCCACGGCCGCCTCCGCATCGGCCTCCCGCGGGTGCTCGACATGTACGAGCATCTCCCCTTCTGGCGCGCCCTGCTCGAGGGGTGCGGCTTCGAGGTCGTGCTCTCCGACGAGAGCGGCCAGGCGCTGTACGAGCGGGGGATCGGGGCGCTGATGTCGGACAACATCTGCCTGCCGGCCAAGCTGGCCCACGGCCACGTCGTCAACCTGGTCGACAAGGGGGTGGACCGCGTCCTCCTCCCCTACGTGGTCTACGCCGAGAAGGCGTTCGAGCGATCGGCCAACAGCTTCAACTGCCCCATCGTCACCGCCTATGCCGAGGTCCTCAGGAGCGCGCACCTTCCCGGCGCGTCGGCCCCCGTCCCCTTCGACTCCCCCCCCGTCGCTTTTCACGACCCGCTCCTGCTCGAAAAAGCCTGCCGGCGCTACCTCCGCTCCCTGGGGGTCGGGGCCGCGCTTTTCCGCCGGGCGTTCCGCCGGGCGCTCCGGGCCCAGGGGGCGTTCCGGCGGGCGCTCGCGGAGGCGAACGACGCGATCCTCGGAGAGGCGCGGCGGCGGGGGGAGACGGTGGTCCTGGTGGCCGGCCACCCCTATCACGCCGACCGGATGGTGCACCAGCAGGTCTCGCAGATCCTGGCCGACATGGGGGTGCACGTGATCAACGAGGACATCGCCGCCGGCAGGGAGGGGGAGGGGTTCGGGGAGTTCTTCGCCGTCTCGCAGTGGGAATACCCCAGCCGGATCCTGCAATCGGCCTGGTGGGCGTCCCGGCAACCCTTCCCGCTCGGCTTCATCCAGCTCAACTCGTTCGGCTGCGGCCCCGATTCCTTCATCATGGACGAGGTCCGGGACCTGGCGCGGCGCGCGCGCCTCCCCTTCGCCCTGGTCCGGGTCGACGAGATCTCGAGCCCCGGCTCGGTCCGGCTGCGCCTGCGCTCCCTGGTCGAATCGCTCAAGCTGAAGGAGCGCGGGCCCGCCGTTCCCGCCGCCGTCCCCGCCGTCGTCCCCGCCCCGCCCGGCCGCGCGGTGGGGGAGCGGACCATCCTGGCCCCCTGGTTTTCCGATTTCTATTCCCCCTTCGTCCCCCTGATCGGCCGGTGCGCGGGGTACCGGATCGAGAACCTCCCCCCTCCCGACGCGCGGTCGGCCGAGCTCGGGCTCCAGTACGTGAACAACGAGGTCTGCTACCCCGCGATCCTGGTTGTGGGGGACATCATCCGGGCGCTCCGGGGGGGGCGGTACGACCCGGCCGGGGTGGCCGTCGGCATCACCCAGACCGGGGGGCAGTGCCGGGCGAGCAACTACATCGCCCTGATCCGGCGGGCGCTCGCCGACGCCGGTTTCGGCGGCGTCCCCGTCCTTTCCCTGGCCGTGTCGAGGGCGGTCGGGAGCCGCCGGTCCGGTTTCCGGCCGGACTGGCTGCGGGCCGTGAGGCCCGCCTTCGGCGCCGTCCTCTATGCCGACGCGCTGTCGCGCATGTACCACGCCACGGCCCCGCGCGAGCGGGTCGCGGGGGAAGCCGCGCGGTTGCGGGACCGGTATATCGGGCTCGCGTGCGCCTCGTGGGGCGACGACGGCCCCGGCCCGCTCCCCGGCCTCCTCCGCGCCGCCGTCGCCGATTTCAACGCGGTCGCGACGGCGGTGGACGAGGTCCGGGCCGTCGGCGTCGTGGGGGAGATCTACGTCAAGTACAACTCCTTCGGCCAGGCGGGCATCGTCGACTGGCTCATCGCCCGGCGGGTCGAGCCGGTGCTCCCCCCCCTGGTGGAATTTTTCACCCAGGCCTTCGTCAACGCCGGGGTGCGCCGGGACGATTTCCTGCAGCGCCGGCGGCCGCTCGATTTTCTCGCCCCCTTTCTCGAGCGGGCGGCCGAAAGGGTGGAGGGGCGCTTCGGGGAGGCGGCGCGGGGGTTCCGCTTCCACCGCCCGGTGGAGGGGATCCGGGGCGCCGCCCGGCTGGCCGCGGAGGCCCTCAGCCTCGACAACCAGTACGGCGAGGGGTGGCTCATTCCGGCCGGGATCGCCTCCTGCGCGCGCCAGGGGATCCGGCACGCCGTCTGCCTCCAGCCCTTCGGCTGCATCGCCAACCACGTCGTCGGCAAGGGGATGGAGATGAGGATGAAGAGCCTCTACCCCGACATGAACCTCCTCTACCTCGATTTCGATTCGGGCGTCAGCCGGGTGAACGTCCTCAACCGGCTCCACTTCCTGATCCAGAACATCCCCGCCGGCGATGGGGGAACTTTTCCCGCCGGGGGCGCGTATACCGGGGGTAGGAACGACAAGGGGTGAGGGGCGGGCGCAACAGCCGCGGAGGGGGAGGGATGGGGCGCACATTCCGGGTGGGCCATTGGCGGGTCGAGCCCGACCTGAACCGCATGAAGTGCGGCCGCCGGACCGTTTCGGTGGAACCGAAGGTGGCGGAGGTGCTGGCCTTCATGGCCCGCCACCCCGGGGAGGTGCTCGGCCGGGAGCGGATCCTCGGCGCGGTCTGGCCCGGCGTGCATGTCGGGGGGGAGGTGCTGCGCTATTCGATCTCGGAGCTGAGGAAGGCTTTCGGGGACGACGCCCGCAACCCCCGCTTCATCGAGACCATCCCCCGGCGCGGCTACCGGCTGATCGCGACGGTGTCCGGCGGCGGCCCCTCCCCGGGCGGGTCGGTCGCGGTCCTGGCCTTTTCCGACATGAGCGCGGCCCGGGACCAGGAGTATTTCTGCGACGGGATCGCGGAGGAGATCATCGGGAACCTCGTGCGCATCCGGCGGCTGCGGGTCGCCCCCCGCACCTCCTCCTTCGCCTTCAAGGGCCGCTCGGAGGACGCGCGCGCGATCGGCCGCGACCTGGGGGTCGACCACGTGCTCGACGGGAGCGTGCGCAGGGAGGGGGACCGGGTGCGCATCGCCGTGCAGCTGATCCGGACGGAGGACGGCACGACCGTCTGGTCGGAACGGTTCGACCGCAGGCCCGAGGACATCTTCGCGGTCCAGGACGAGATCGCCCGGAGCGTGGCCGCGGCCCTGGAGATCGCCCTGTCGCCGCGCGAGAGCCTCGCCATCGGGCGCGCGCCGACGAGCGACCCCGAGGCGTACGACTTCTACCTGCGCGGCCGGCAGTTCTACTACCAGTACCGGCGCAAGGGGATCGAGTTCGCGCTGACGATGTTCGCCCGGGCGGTGGAGATCGACGGCGGCTTCGTCCGGGCCTGGGCCGGAATGGCCGACTGCGCCTCGTTTCTCTACATGTACGCGGGGAACCACGAGCGCCACCGGCGGCAGGCGGAGGCGATGAGCCGGCGCGCGCTCGAGCTCGATCCCGATTCGGCCGAAGCGCACGCGTCGCGCGGGATCGCGTGCGCGCTCGGGGGGGACTACGCCGAGGCGGAGGAGGAGCTGGAGACGGCGATCGCGCTCGACCCGGGGCTGTTCGAGGCGTGGTACTCCTACGCCCGGGTCTCCTTCGCCAGGGGGGAGCTGGCGAAGACGGTCCGGATGTACGCCAAGGCGATGGAGGTCAACCCGCACGACTACCAGGCGCCGCTTCTGGCGGCGCAGGTCTACGAGGACCTCGGGGACCCGGACCGGGCCAGGGAGGCGCGGGAGCGGGGGGTCCGGGCGGCCGAGTCGAGGCTGAGGCTGAACCCCGACGACAGCCGGGCGCTTTACATGGGGGCCAACGCGTGGGCCGCCCTGGGCGAGCGCGACCGCGGGCTCGAGTGGGCGCGGCAGGCCCTGGCCATCGATCCCGACGAACCGATGGTGCTCTACAACGTCGCCTGCGTCCAGGCGCTGGCCGGGAGGTGCGACGAAGCGCTCGATTCCCTCGAGAGGGCCGTCAGGAGCGGTTTGCACCAGAAGGGGTGGCTGGAGCACGACAGCAACCTGGACCCCCTCCGCCGCTCCCCCCGCTACCGGAAGCTCGTCCGGGACCTTCGCTGCTGATTTTCCCCCCGCGCATTCCTCACGCAACCCTCACAGACTCCTGCGGCCGGCGGCCGTACTCCTTGGTAGTAAGGGGCGGGAAGCCCGGAGCCGCCGGGGCGACGGGGCCCCCGCCCGAAACCAGGTGGAGGGGTTATGAAACGGAATCTGCGGGTTTTGATGCTTGCGGCGGCGCTGGTGCTGATGGCGGGCTTCGGGTTCGCCCTCTCGGGCGCCACCATGCACGTCACGGTGCCGTTCGATTTCTACGCCGGGAGCCGGCTGCTGCCGGCGGGGGAGTACACCTTCGAGATGACCTCGGGCGCCACGGCGACCGGGTCGATGGTGACGGTCATCACGCGGGAGGGGGCGGCGGTGTGCACCCTGGGCGCGCGGCCGGGAAGGGACGCGGCCTCGGGCCGTCTCCTGTTCCACAAGTACGGGGACACCTACTTCCTGTCGGGCGTCTCCATCCAGGGCTTCCGGGCCGAGGTCCCGATGCCGGACGGGGAGCGCGAACTCCGCGCCCGGATCGCGGGGAGCGGCGAGCCCCCGGTGCTGGCGCTCAGGTAAGCGGGGCCGGGGACCAGGCAGGGTCCGTGGCGGGAGGACTCCCGCCACGGACCTGGGATGGGGCAGGGCTAGCGGTACAGCTTGAAGAACAGCGTCTTGCCCCGGCCGGTGCCCCCCCCGGTATCCGGGTCGAATACCATGATCGGGGCGGCCTCCTGGACATCCACCACGAAGGCCGCCCACCCTTCGAGCGAGCCCCCTTCGGGGACGGTGCCGGCCAGCGCCGGGGCGGGGACGGTGACCGAGGGGCGGGCGTACTCGGTCAGGTCGGAACCGAGGGCCACCCACTGCAGCGGCGTGTCCCCGATCTCGATTCCCATTTTATCGCTCACCGAGCGCCCTTTCAGTTCAAACCGGACCCGGGCCAGGAGGTATTCCAGGCCGGCGGGGGGCGCGGGGTTCGAAGCGCTCGTGGCCTTCAGCCGGTCGAGCGCCTCCCTGCCGCGGACCACCTCGAGGGTGGTCACGGTGATGTCGTAGATGTTCGAGCTGACCGATCCCAGCTCGACCATGGACGGAACCGGGGTTCCGACGGGCGCCGGGTTGGTCGGAGAGTTGTCCTGCGCCGGCGCGGCGAGGAGAAGCCCGGAGAACACCCAGGCGACCAGGGCCAGGGGATGCATGATGGTTTTTCTTTTCATTCGCTCTTCTCCTATCTCCATGGGTCCACGGATGCGCTGCCGATATAGCCGAAATCCCCGCCTCCCCAGAAGGTGTTGGTCCCCCCCCCGGTGACGACGATATCGATGGTGGTGGCACTCTCGCCCCCCAGGGAGGCGAAGCCCCCGCCGCTCCCAGCCCTACGCCCGCGCCCCTTGTAACGCGAAACGGGGACGATGTATTCCCGCCCCTTTTTCAGCCAGGAGGCGTACGGTTCCTCCCCCGATTCGGCCTGCTTCAGCGCCATCCGGTTCTGCGACCAGAAGAGCCACCCGGGGGTCCCCGTGTTGTCGGCGAGGAACCGGGCGAACGCCTCCTTCGACTTGTAGCCGGCCCCGGCCACGTCCGCGGCCACGATCGGGTCGAGGACCAGCGTGGCCTGCCGGGTGCCGTAGGAGAAGAAGTTCTCCAGCCACCCCCGGATCACTTCATGCTGCGGCAGGGGGGAGTACCAGGCGATGTTGCTGAAGCTCCAGCCGTTGAAGAAGCTGACGACGCTGTCGCTCTTCTTGAATCCCTTCTGCACGTGCAGCGGGTTCCAGCCGGGGGGGAGCCCCTCCTCGTTTTCGGGCATGCAGAGGTTGTTGTAGTTGATCGGGTTGCCCAGGGACCCGAGGTAGGTCTCCCCTGGTTTTCCCGACCCCCCCAGGTTCTTTGATATCAGGGTCCAGCAGCGGCCGATCGAGGCGTTGGCGTGGTTGAACGGGCCGAGGGCGCCGATCCCGGTGTTCATGCCGATTTCCTGGATCACCGGGCCGTTGAAGACCACCATCCGGCCGAAGGAGGAGGTGGAGCTGATGAGGGAGGTGACCCCCTTGGACGCCATCGCGAGGACGGCGGGGAAATACTCCGGCTTCAGCCCCGCCATCACGGCGTTGACCGCCACCATCTCGACGGTGTAGTACCAGGCCTCGTGCGGGGGGGAGGGGCGCATCTGGCCCACCCACTCGTTCGGCCGTCGGCTCGTCGCCTTGAGCATCTCCGCCACCTTCTCCTCGGTCGGGAGAATGACGGGGTTGCCGTCGGTGAAATTCTGTTCGTGGAAGTAGGCCATCAGCCGTTCGGGCGTGTCGGGGGGGAGGAGGCGCGGGCGCGGATCGCGCTTGAGGTATCCCGCCTTGCCGTCCTCGGCCGACAGCTGCCGCGTCAGGCCCTCGTAGATCTGCTCCAGCATCGGCTTGCCCGAGACCGGGTCGCTGCCCGCCACGTATTTCCGGCACAGCTCCGCGGGCCGGTCGGTGATCGGGTGGGGGGTGTAGGTGATACGCATGTTCGGGATCCCCTTCTTGTAGGAGATCGTGGAGACGAGCTCCACGAACCTGCGGGTGACCATGGGCACCGTGGGGACGCCCATCCGTTCCAGGGTTACCGCGTGGCCGACGACCGCCGGCGAGCAGCTGCTTCAATGCCCCACCAGGACGATGGCCCCCGCGGCCTTTTCCTTCGCTTCCTTCCACAGGTCGGGGTCGTCGTCGAAGTAGACCCCGACCTTCTCGCGCAGCTCCCACGTGGTCTTGGGGTATTTGGCCTTGAGTGCCGCGACCAGCTCGAGCACGAAGGGCTTGGTCATCGCGTACTTGGTGTCGACGACGTACACGGTCCTGCCGTCCAGCGTGGCGGGCCGCGGCGCCATGGGGATCTTGCGGATTTCGGGCTGAATCCCCCGTGGGTTCATCACCACGATCTTCTCCTCGCCCGCCGCCCAACCGGAGAACGAGGCGAACGACGCGGTCAGAATCGCCAATATCATTCCAGCCGTCCTGATTCTCACAACTGCACCTCCTGTTGTAGACATGTCCGCCCCTCCGGGAACCGGCGCGGGGCGTGACGCACGGAACTGCCTAAAGTATCCAATACGAGACAATATCTCCTATATGGGTACAGTGTAGGACAGCGCGCGCGCCCGGGTCAAGCGAAAGGTGCGGGTTCGAGGGAGAATTTGGGATGGAAAGGGGGGGGGGCATGCCGTATCCTAGGCTTTGATTTTTCCACGAGGGTGCCATGAGTGAACCAGGCGGCGGCGCGGGCGAACTGGAACGGCGGCTCGGGTACGCCTTCCGGAACCGGGCGCTGCTCGGGCAGGCGCTGACCCACCGCTCCTGGGTCAACGAGAGCGGGGAACCGGGGCCCGGCCACAACGAGGCGCTCGAGTTCCTGGGGGACGCGGTGCTCGGGTTCCTGGTCAGCTCCCGCATCTTCCACGCCTGCCCGGGGATGACCGAGGGGGACCTGTCCAAGATCAAGGCCTACCTCGTCAGCGCCGCCTCCCTGGTGAAGCTGGCCGAGGCGATCCGGGTGGGCGACTTCATCCGCCTCAGCAGGGGGGAGGAGAAGACCGGGGGGCGGGCCAAGCGCGCCATCCTGGTGGACGCCTTCGAGGCCATCATCGGCGCCATCTACCTCGACGGCGGCGTCGAGGCCGCCGGCGATTTCGTCGGACGCCAGATCGGCCCCTTTCTCGAGGCCATCGACCTGCGGCAGCTGACTTACGGGGACTTCAAATCGGCGCTGCAGGAGCGGCTGCACGACCTGGGGCGCCCGGAGCCGGTCTATCGCGTGGTCGACGAACTGGGTCCCGACCACCGGAAGACCTTTGTCGTGGAGGTCGAGGTCGACGGCAGGGTGGTCGCCGAGTCTTCCGGGAAAACCAAGAAGGAGGCGCAGCAGTCGGCCGCGCGCCTGGCGCTGGAGCGCCTGCCCGACCCTTCCTGATCCCCTAGCGGGGGAGGGCGCGGAGCCCGTCCCGGAGGCGGTGGGCCTGCCGGTTTTCCGGGTCCCAGCGCAACACCTCCCCGATCTGCGCCTCCGCTTTGCGCGAGAGCCCCGCCTCGAGGTAGAGCCGGGCCAGTTCCAGGCGGCTGTCCATCAGGAACGGGTCCAGTTCCACCGCTTTGAGCAGGTGCTCCTCGGCGCTCTTGCGCCGGCGCGGCAGGTGCGATTCGGCCACCCCCAGGTGGTGCCGGTAGAGCGCCTTGTCGGGCCGCAGCCACACGCTCCCCTTCAGCCGCTCGGCCGCCTGCTCGAATTCCTCCCGGGCGATCAGGGCCCGCCCGCTCAAAAAGAGGGTTTCCGCGGTTTTTTCGTCCTCCGCGTTTCCCGCTTTCTTTTCCCCCCCCGCGCCGCGGGAGAGGGTGCGGTCGTAGCCCGCGCGCGCCTCGGGGTCCTTCAGCGTCAGCCAGGCCTCGTTGACGGAGGCGAAAGCCTCCTGGGCGGCGGCGCGGACGGCGGGGGCGTGCTCCCCCGATTGAAAGCGGTCGGGGTGGCAGCGCCGGGCGAGGGCGTAATAGGCCTCCCGGATCGCTTCCAGGCCGGCCTCGGGCGGGATCCCCAGGACGTCGTAGAGCGTGCCGCCGGCCGAGCGCCGCCGCACCTCCTCGAGCTCCCGGGCGGGGGGGGGCGCCTCCTCCGGGACCGCGACCGCCGCTTCCGGCGCGACCGCCGCATCCGGCGCGACCGCCGCTTCCGGCGCGACCGCCGCTTCCGGCGCGGACGCCGCTTCCGGCGCGGACGCCGCATCCGGCGCGGCCTCGGCGGGGCGAAAGCGCGCCAGCCCCAGCAGGGCCAGGCCGAGGACCACCTCTTCCGGCTTCCGGGCGCCGGCACCCGCGAAGGGGAGGAGCTCCGCCGTGCTGCGCGGGCGCGCCAGCGCGGCGAGCGCGGCCGCTTCCCCCCGGTCCAGGGGCAATTCCCCCGCCCCCTCCCCGGCCGGGACCCATCCCCCCCCGGCGAAACCGGCGGGGAACGGGACCAGGCGGCCGGCGGCGGCGCGGCGGGCCGAAGCCGCCAGGGCCTCGGGGAGGGGGAGGGAGAGGTTCCCCCGGCCCGGGAGGAGGCCTTCTCCCGCGTAAAAGTGGAGGAGGGGGTTTTCCCAGGCCCAGAGCGAGGCCAGGATGGCGAGCGCCTGTTCGCGCCTCCCCTTTTCCACCTCCGGCGCCCCCACCAGCGCGAGCAACGCCTCCTCGAGGCCGCGCCCCTTCTTCATCAGCGAGGCGACGTCCCTGAGGGCGGGCCGGGGGAGGGTTCCCTCGGCGACCATGATCGCGGTCAGGTGCTCGCCGGGGAGGCTGCTTTCGGCGAAGGCCAGGGCCCCCCGGACCGTCACCAGCTGCTTCTTCTCCTTCCCCCGCTCGAAGCGCAGCACCCCGCTGCGCCCCTTCCGGTGTATGTCGAGAAGGATCCGGGTGAGATTTCCGTTGTCGGCCATTTCCGGTACCCTTATCGGCCGGACGGGCCGGGACGGTTAGGCGGACGGGCCCCCGCCCCCGCCGGCGAACCAGTAGAGGAGGAGGGCGGCCGTGTCGTAGGCGCCGTGGGCCACCATCGGCGCCACCAGGCTCCCCCTCGTGAGGTAGAGAAGGCCGAAAACCAGCCCGAACAGGGTCGCGAGCGCCATCCCCTGGACCCCCTGCAGGTAGTGTCCCGCCCCGAAGGCCAGGCTCCACAGGAGCAGCCCGACCCCGTATCCCCCCAGGTGGCGGCCGAAGCGGTCGAGGATGAAGGCGCGCTGCAGTTCCTCCTTGACGCCCCCGGCAAGCAGGGCGGCGACGATGAAGAGCGCCAGTTCGGCCGGGGTGCGGATGACGTCGGTCAGGGGGTTGCTCTCGAGGCAGTGCCCCGGGAGGAAGACCCGGAAGAGGTGGGCCGTCGCCTGCTGGCCCAGCAGCAGGAGGGGGGCCGCCGCGAGCCCGATCAGGGCGTTCGATTTCCATCGTCTCCAGCCCGCTCCCAGGGAGCGGACCCTCTCCCGGTTGGCCCGGAGGAGCGCGAACAGGATGACGAAGAGGACGCCCGCTTCCACCAGGAGGTAGCCCGCGACCGCCGCGGCGCCGCCGGAGAGGAGGTCGGTCCGTTCCCCCCGGACCAGGCGGAGGACCAGGCCGGCCAGCAGGCCCGACACCACCCCCGAGGCCAGCAGGATTTCGAACAGGGCCCGCAACCGCTCCACGCGCGGGGGCGGGGCGAGATCGACGGGAAAGGGGCGGCGGTCCATCGTCACACGCTACCAGCAGGGGGCGCGGCAAGTCAAGCCGGCCGAAAGAGCGGTTTATCAGTCGTTTATCCCCGGCGTGCCGGCCGCGGTCCCGGAGTCTGAACCCTTTGGCCCGCGCGATCCATCTTACTGTTTGGAACCACCCACGATGTCGTGCGAGAATCGGCGTATGAAAAAGAGCTTTGGCCTGATCCCGGTGCTGGTGTCCGCGCTCCTGGCATCCGGGATATCGGCGGCGGCCACGGACGCGGTGCTCCCCCGGGGGACCCGCATCACCCTGCAGCTGAACAACACCCTGGGCACCCGCTCGAGCGGGGAGGGGGACCCGTTCACGGCGGTCGTGACCACCCCCGTCTACCATAAGGGGGGGATCGCGGTTCCCAAGGGGAGCGTGGTCGGCGGGAGCGTGGCGCGCGTCGTCCGCCCCGGCAGGCTCAAGGGGAAGGCGATCCTGGACCTCCAGTTCCGGTCGATCAGCATCCCCGGCCGCGGGGAGCGGGAGATCGCCGCCCTCCTGGTCCGGATCGACGCCGAGGGGAGCCCGGAGAGCTCCTCCGGGCGGGGGAAAGAGGGCGCCCCTCCCTCCGGCGCGGCCGGCGACGCGCCCAGGGTGGGGGACCGGGGGTCCGTATTCAGCTCCGAGGGGCGGGACCTGGAGATCCACCGCGGGTCCACCCTCGACATCCTGCTCGAGCGCCCCTTGCCGATCCCGACGGAAGGGGAGTAGCTACCTCGGCCTGAGGACGTCCATCCCCCGCATGTAGGGGCGCAGCGCCTCCGGGACCCGGACCGAGCCGTCCCGCTCCTGGCAGTTCTCCAGAACCGCCAGCCAGGTCCGGCCTATGGCGAGGCCCGAACCGTTCAGGGTGTGCACGTGCTGTTTCCTGCCGCTCCCGGAGCGAAAGCGGATGTTGGCGCGCCGCGCCTGGAAAGCCTCGAAGTTGCTGCAGGAGGAGATCTCCCGGAAACGCCCCTGGCTCGGCAGCCACACCTCGATGTCGTAGGTCTTGGCGCTCGAAAACCCCATGTCCCCCGTCGAGAGCGCCACCACCCTGTGGTGGAGCCCCAGGCGCTCCAGCACCTCGGCCGCGTCCCTCGTCAGGGCCTCCAGCTCGTCGTACGATCTTTCCGGGTCGGCGAATTTCACCAGCTCCACCTTGTTGAACTGGTGCTGCCGGATCAGGCCCCGGACATCCTTGCCGTAGGAGCCGGCCTCGCTCCGGAAGCAGGGGGTGTAGGCGACGAATTTCCGCGGCAGCTCCGCGGCCTCCAGCGTCTCGTCCCGGAAGATGTTGGTCACCGGCACCTCGGCCGTCGGGATCAGGTAGTAGTCGGTCCCCTCCACGTGGAAGAGGTCCTGGGCGAACTTGGGGAGGTTGCCCGTGCCGAACAGGCTGGCGGAGTTGGCCATCAGGGGGGGGAGGACCTCCTCGTACCCGTGCTCCCGGGTGTGCAGGTCGAGCATGAACTGGATCAGCGCCCGCTCGAGCAGGGCCCCCGCGCCGCGAAGGAGCGAAAAGCGCGCGCCGGTGATCTTCGCCGCGCGGTCCATGTCGAGGATCCCGAGCGAGGCGCCCAGGTCGACGTGGTCCAGGGGCTCGAAGTCGAACTCCGGGGCCTTTCCCCAGCGGCGCACCTCCACGTTGGCGCTTTCGTCGCGCCCGACCGGGACCGAGGGGTGCGGCAGGTTGGGGATGGTGTGCAGACAGCCGAGGAGGCGCTCCTCGGCGGCGCGGGCCTCCTCCTCGAGCGTCTTGATCTCCGAGGAGATCTCCTTCACCCGGGCCTGCTCGGCGGCGGTGTCCCCCCCCGCCCGCTTCACCTTTCCTATCGCCTCCGAAGCCTCGTTGCGCCTCCTCCGGAGCTCCTCGATCCGCCCCTGGACTTCCTTCCACCCGGCGTCGGCGGCCACGAGCTCCTCGAGCGGGTAGGCGCCCCCGCGGGCGGCCAGCCGCTCCCTCACGAAATCCAGGTTTTCCCGCACGAAGTTCTTGTCCAGCATGGCCGTTTCCCTGTGATCGGTTGATGTCCATGCGCATTCTACCATTGACTTTGACAGATGCCATTGTTTCAATCATTTTTCCGGAAACCACAGGGGGGAAACCACGATGGCCAGAATCAGGCGGGCGGTTTTTCCGGCGGCGGGACTGGGGACCCGGTTCCTCCCGGCCACCAAGGCGCAGGCGAAGGAGATGCTGCCGCTGGTGGACAAGCCGATCCTGCAGTACGCGGTGGAGGAGGCGGTCGCCTCGGGGCTCGAGGGCCTGGTGATCGTCACGAGCCGGGGGAAGGGGGCCATCGAGGACCATTTCGACGTGTCCTACGAGCTGGAGAAGACGCTCGAGGAGCGGGGGAAGCCGGAGCTGCTCCGGGCCGTGCGGGCGGTTTCCGACCTGGCCCGGATCGCCTACATCCGGCAGGGCGAGGCGCTCGGGCTCGGTCACGCCGTCCTGACCGCCCGGGACCTGGTGGCGGGGGAGCCGTTCGCCGTGCTCCTCGGGGACGACGTCATCGTCGCGGACGTTCCCTGCACCCGCCAGCTGATGGACATCCACGAGCGGCACGGGGCCGCGGTCGTGGCGGTGATGGAGGTGCCCGAGGAGGAGACCGGCCGCTACGGCATCGTCAGGGCGCGCCCGCTCGGGGAAGAGGGGGTGTTCGAAGTCGAGGACATGGTGGAGAAGCCGGGGCCCGGGGAGGCTCCCTCCCGGCTGGCCATCATCGGCAGGTACATCCTCCCCCCGTCCATCTTCCCCGCCCTGGAGGAGACCGGCCGGGGGAGCGGGGGGGAGATCCAGCTGACCGACGGCCTGCGCCGCCTGCTCGGCCGCGAACGGGTGCTGGCCTGCCGCTTCCGCGGCCGGCGGCTGGACGCGGGGGACAAGCTGGGGTTTCTCCAGGCGACGGTCGAGCTGGCGCTGCGCCACGGGGAGCTGGGGCCGGCGTTCGGCGCGTGGCTCCGGTCGCTCGACCTGGAAGGTTACTGAAGCAGCACAACCGAAGTGTGCGAGGCGATATGAGAGTACTGGTCATCGGGTCCGGGGGAAGAGAGCATGTGCTGGTCTGGAAACTGCGCCAGAGCCCGAAGGTGGAGTCGGTCCTGTGCGCGCCGGGCAACGGCGGCATCTCCCGCGACGCGCGCTGCGTGCCGGTCGAGGCCGCCGACGCCGGCGGGATCGTCGACCTGGCGCGGCGGGAGAGGATCGACCTGGTGATCGTGGGGCCCGAGGGGCCGCTGGCCGCGGGGCTGGTGAACCGGCTGGAGGCCGAGGGGATCCGGGTGCTGGGGCCGACGCGCGAGGCGGCGCAGCTCGAATCGAGCAAGGTCTTCTCCAAGGACTTCATGGCGCGCCACGGGATCCCGACCGCGCGCTACACCACCTACCAGGACCCGCAGATCGCCGAGGCCTACCTGCGCTCGCCGGAGGCCGAATACCCCATCGTGGTGAAGGCCGACGGCCTGGCCGCGGGGAAGGGGGTGGTGGTCGCCCGGGACGCCGACGAGGCGTGCGACGCCGTGCGGCGGATCATGGTGGAGCGGGAATTCGGCTCCGCCGGCAACTGGATCATCGTCGAGGAGTGCCTCCAGGGGATCGAGGCCTCCTACATCGTCTTCACCGACGGCCGGACCGTCCTCCCGGCCGCGGCCGCGCGCGACCACAAGGCCGTGTTCGACGGCGACCGGGGGCCCAACACGGGGGGGATGGGGACCTACTCGTGCGACGACATCCTCGGCCCCGCCCTCGAGCGGGAGGTGCTCAGGAAAGTCATCCGGCCCGTGATCGACGGGATGCGGGCCGAGGGGTATCCCTTCAAGGGGATCCTCTACGCCGGGCTGATGCTGACCGAGCGGGGGCCCAGGGTGCTGGAATTCAACGTCCGGATGGGGGACCCCGAGTGCCAGGTGATCCTCCCCCGGCTCCGGAGCGATTTCGCCGAGCTGTGCGGCGCCGTCTGCGACGGGCGGCTGGCGGACTACCAGGCCGAGTGGAGCCCCGACGCCGCCGTCTGCGTGGTGCTCGCTTCCGGCGGGTATCCCGGGCCCTACGTCAAGGGGAAGCGGATCACGGGGCTCGAGATGGCGGCCGAAGACCCCCGGGTGTCCGTCTTTCACGCCGGGACGCGGCTCGAGGGGGAAGAGATCGTCACCGACGGCGGCCGGGTGCTGGGGGTCACGGCCCTCGACCGCGACCTGGCCGGGGCCATCATGCTGGCCTACGAGGGGGTCAACAAGATCCATTTCGAGGGGATGCAGTGCCGCCGCGACATCGGGGCGAAGGGGCTGAAACAGGGCGCCTGACCCGCCGCGCGCCTTCAGGGAGGAGATTGCCGTGACTGAACCGAAAGTATCCGTGGTGCTGGGGAGCGATTCCGATCTTCCCGTCGTCGGGGAGATGCAGAAGATCCTGAAGGAGCTGGGCATCCCGCACGAGGTGACCATCTCGAGCGCCCACCGCTCCCCGGCGCGCACCCACCGCTACGCCGCGGGGCTCGAAGAGCGGGGGGTCCAGGTCGTGATCGCCTGCGCGGGGGCGGCGGCGCACCTGGCGGGCGTCATCGCGGCGGAGACGATCCTCCCCGTCATCGGCGTCCCGATCGACAGCTCCCCGCTGCTGGGGCTGGACGCGCTCCTCTCCACCTCGATGATGCCGGCGGGGATCCCGGTGGCGACCATGGGGATCGGGAAGATGGGGGCGGCCAACGCCGCGGTGCTCGCCGCCCAGATCCTGGCGCGCGGCGACGAGGAACTGGCCGGGCGGCTCCGCGCCTACAAGAAAAAGCTGGCGGACCGGGTCGAGGAGAAGGACCTGGCCCTGAGGAAAGCGATGGATGCCTAGCTTTCACATCCGGACCTTCGGCTGCCGCGCCAACCAGGCCGACAGCGCCGGCATCCGGGCGACCCTCGCCGCGCTCCCCATGGACGAAAGCGGCGACTGGCGCGCCGCCGACCTGATCGTGGTCAACAGCTGCACCGTCACCCACCGCTCCGACCGCGAGGTGCGCCAGGTCGTGCGCCGCCTGCACCGCGGCAACCCCGGGGCCCGCATCGTCGTCCTGGGCTGCTACGCCCAGCGCGACCCCGAAGGGGTCGCCGCCCTCCCCGGCGTCCGCCTCGTGGTGGGAAACGCCGAACGCGCGCGCCTTCCCGAACTGCTGAAGGAAACCGCGGCCTCCGGGCCGGCCCGCGTCTCGTGGTCCCCCGTCGACGCGGCCGCGGACTGCCCCCTCCCCCCGATGGGGCGGACCGGGGGGAAGACCCGCCCCCTGGTGAAGATCCAGGACGGGTGCGACTCCGGGTGCGCCTACTGCATCGTCCCCAAGGTGCGCGGCCCCGGCCGCAGCGCGCCCCCCGAAGCGGTGCTGGCCGAAATCAGTGCGCTCACGGCGGCGGGGTTCCGTGAGATCGTGCTCACCGGGGTGCACCTGGGCGCCTACGGCCGCAAGCAGGAGGGTCACCCGGGCCTCGCGGAGCTGCTCGAACGGGTCGTCCGGATCCCCGGCATCGGCCGCGTGCGCCTCAGCAGCATCGAACCGATGGACTTCGATCCCGGCATCCTCCGGCTCGCCGCGTCGAGCCCCGTCATCGCGCACCACTTTCACATTCCGCTCCAGAGCGGGTGCGACCGGATCCTCCGCCTCATGCACCGCCCCTACGGCGCGGCCCGGTACCGGGAGCTCGTCGGGGAGATCGTGCGCTCGCTCCCCGACGCCGCCGTCGGCACCGACGTCATCGTCGGCTTCCCCGGGGAAACGGAGGACGATTTCGCCGCCGGCTGCGCGCTGCTCGAAGAGCTGCCCCTGGCCTACCTGCACGTCTTCCCCTTCTCCCCCCGGGAGGGGACGGAGGCGTTCGCGCTCCCCGGCCGGGTCCCGCCGCGCGCGCTCGCCCGCCGGCTCGAGCGCGTGCTCGCCATCGGCCGCGCCAAGAGCGCGGCCTTCCGCCGCCGCTTCACGGGGCGCACCCTGCCGGCCGTCACCCTCGCGGCGGGCCCGGACGGCACCCGCGTCCTCACCGGCAACTACCTCGCCGCCCGCGTCCCCGACCCGCTCCCCCCCAACCGCCTCGTCACCGTCCGCATCGAGGAGCCCGAAGGCCTCGCCTCCCTGATAAACGGGGATGGACCAGAGTAATCATGAAGATATGGTAGTCAAGGGGGGCAGGGGGCAGTTCGAACAGCGGCGGGCGCCTATTTTTTGGCTCGAGCAACGACGGCTGCACGATCCCCGGTTTTGGATTTGCCCTTGGCTTTACCGCGGTAACTCAGGGTGAGATCGACGATTTTGCCCCGCTTCATCACGTAGACCGGGGTACCTGTCTCCAGACCGATCTGAAGCGCCCGACGTGCCGCCCGACGCAGCGCTTTTATGGAGGAAAGGATATCCGGATCCTTCGAACCGATAATCCTGCTGGCCATCAGTTGTCTCCCGCTTCGATAATGATGGGTTCCGCCCCGGCATTATCAATCCAAATCCAGCTGTTCACCAGCCTTTGGTAGGTCTCCCGAAAATTGCGTAGTCCCGCGCCGAACCTTGCACTCATGCCCGTCTTTCTCCCGCCGCTATCTGCATAGTAGAGCAAATCGGCGGGCCGATAGGAATAAACGGTGCCGGGCACCTGTTTTTCACTCAAGTGACGAAGCAACTCGGCGCCGATATCCGTTTTCCGGCTGTGCTTCATATATGAATAGCAACCAGTGGAGCCGGGAAAAATACGAGCAGGAGGTTTCCTTTCTCGAAAGCAAAGGGTTCATCAAAAGAACGGGTGAAGAGATTCGGATCACCTGCATGGTTGTCAGCAATGAAGACGGAAAGGGTCTACATCAATACGCCGAACCGAAGTAAGGCACTGAGAATAAGAGGTTTACCTTCCGGAAATGCAGGGGTACCGATCGCTCAGGGCCAGAAGGTCCGAATCCGCGGTGAACAGCGTGGCCCCGGTGGAAACGGCCAGGTGGAGATAAGCGGCGTCGTAGGCGGAAAGATTATGCGCGAGCGTGAACTGGAGCAGCCCCGCGATCCCCTGCTTGTCGGGATCCCAGGTTTCCAGCGGCAACTCCCGGAGGAGAAAGAGCGCGGTGGCGGCATCCCGGGGGCGCAGTCTCCCGCGGCGCTGCGCCGATTTGATGACGTTGACGTTTTCGTACCACCAGAGCGAGGGGACGAGGGCATGAAAGGTCCCATCGGCAATGCGCGCCAGAACGTTTTCAGCGCGGGGGGAGGCTTCGTCCCTGAGGTACCACGAAGCGGAGATGGAGCAGTCCACCACCACCGTCTCCTCCCTCATCGCTTTCTCCCTTCCGAAATGAGCTCTTTGACCGGGGTGGCGTCGCTTCCGCCGCGGGCGCGGAGCCGGCGAAAACGCTCCACGATCGATTCCGATGCCGCCCGGTTCCCTTCGCGGTAGGGAACCAGGGTAGCCACCTTCCTCCGGTTGCGTTCGATGACAAACACCTCCCGGTCGACTTCCACCTCCCTCAGCAGCCGGCTGAGGTTCGTTTTGGCGTCAAAAGCCCCTATGGTCTTCACGGCCGCTTCCCTCCCGCAAAGTATCAACTAGTCTAACAACCAGTCTTATTATACCCCATTTGTGGGCACAGGGGAAACCGCCCCTTCGTGGTACACTTCCGGCGGACGTGAATATCCGTCAAAAAGAGCAGGGAGCGTTCCGGATGACAAATTCAAACGAACAGGGATGGAGAGCCATGGCGCATAACCACCGGTGGCTGGCGGCCGCTTCACTGGGACTCGGGCTGTTGTTGGTTACGGGCTACGCGGCCTACAAGGGGCATGCGGACGACCGCGACGTCGAAGCGGTGCTGGCGGCCTACCCGCAGCTCAAGGGGGGCGCGTCCGATTCGTGCGCCCCCTGCCACCGGAGCGGGCGGGTCGAGGAAGGCTCCGGGAGCCGGGTCGAGAACCACTGCGGCTATTGCCACGCGGTCCACGTCCGGGGGGGCCGTCCGGCCGTGGCCACCCTCACCCGGTTCGGCGCCGAGTACCTGGCCGCCGGCCGCGGCGTCGCCGCCCTGCGGAAGATCGCCGGGGGGGACGCCGACGGCGACGGCGTCTCGAACGAGGCGGAACTGCTGGCCGGCACCCTCCCGGGGGAGGCTTCGAGCCGCCCCGGGGCCGCCCTCGCCCCCCACCGGGTCTACTCCGGGCGGGAACTCCGCGCCCTCTCCCCCGTCGTCGGCCACACCGTGTTTCTCAACACCTCCCACAACCGCCAGGGGGACTTCTACAACCAGTACCGGGGCAACTCCGTGTACGCGCTCCTCGAGGCGATCGGGCTCGCGCCCGGGGCGGAGAGCGTCGATTTCATCTCGGTCGACGGGTTCGAGGGGACGTTCACCCTCGAGGAGCTCCGGCGCGAGTGGGCGCAGGCCAGGCCGGTGCCGGGGCTCGACAAGAAAGCGCTGGGCGCCTGCGGCTGGGTCAATTACAACGCTGCGGGCCTCGACCCCGGCCGGGCGCTCCCTTCGATGAAGGTCATGCTCGCCTTCGAGGAGAACGGCCGGAAGATCGAGCCGGCGCACCTGGACCCCGCGAGCGGCCGCATCGTCGGCACCGGCCCGCTGCGCCTGGTCGTTCCCCAGTTCGTCCCCTCGCCCCCCGACCTGCCGAAAAACGCCGGCGCCGAATGTCAAAAGAGCGTGGCCCCCGAGTACGCCTTCAACGAGGAGTACGACCATAACGGCGGCCGGAGCTCTTTTTCGATCATCGCCGTCCGCGTCCGCCCCCTGCCGGAGGGGACGCGCGACTTCGAGTGGGAGAAGGAGCGCGACGCCCTCCTGGCCGGCGAAAAGATCGTTTTCTTCGGCGCCCTCCAATAAAAAACGGGGACGGACCAGGGCAAATAACTGAAAAAACAGAGGATCTTCTTCCGGTGCGGTCGCGCCTCCATTGACAGAACGTCCATAATAGTGTACCTTCTATTTATTAAGGACTATTATAATGGACGATAAAGGCGACAGGCGATCATTTTCGGGGGCACCGATACCGGTGAGGCGTGCCCTCCGCAAGCTGGGGCACGATGTCCGTGACGCCCGGCGGCGGCGCCGCATCCCCGTCGCGGTCATGGCGGAGCGTGCGTCCATCAGCCGCACGACCCTGAACAAAGTGGAGAAGGGGGATCCCGGCGTCTCGCTGGGCACCTGGGCCACCGTTCTTTTCGCCCTGGGAATGGTCGACCGGCTTGCCGATGTCGCCGACCCCCGGCACGATGCCGTCGGACGGGAACTTGAAGAGGAGCGTCTCCCTCTGCGCATCCGGCCTTCGCGTCGGCGGAATCCCGGCAAGCCAAAAGACGGGGGTATCCGTTGATGGACAGAGAAGTGCTGGTCTTCGTGGACCTGCAAGGCATTCCTCACCTGGTGGGGCGCCTGTGGGCGCGCATGCGCAAGGACAGGGAGAGCGCCACCTTTGAATACGACAAGAGCTGGCTCACTCATTCCGATCGCTTTTCCCTCGAGCCTGCCCTGACCCTCGGGCCGGGACCGTTTCACACACCATCCGATAAAGCGCTTTTCGGATCCATCGGCGACTCCGCCCCTGATCGATGGGGACGCGTCCTGATGCGACGCGCCGAGCGAAGGCGCGCCGAGCTTCAGGGAGAGACGCCGCGCACCCTCGGGGAAATCGACTATCTCCTCATGGTGGACGATGAAGCGCGCCAGGGAGCATTGCGTTTCGCCGACCGGGAAGGGGGGCCGTTTCTGGCCGGGCAGGGACAGAGGAGGATTCCGCCACTATGGGAGCTGCCGCGACTTCTATCCGCGGCGGAGCATGTTTCGAGCGACACGGACAGTGATGAGGATTTGCGGCTGCTCCTCGCGCCCGGCTCATCGCTCGGCGGCGCCCGGCCCAAAGCCTCGGTCCGGGACCGCGACGGCCATCTCGCCATTGCCAAGTTTCCGGACAAGGGAGACGAGGTGAATACGGTCCTGTGGGAGGCTGTGGCCCTGACGCTGGCCGCGAAGGCAGGCATCCCGGTTCCGACCTGGCGTCTTGAAACCGTGGCCGACAGGCCCGTTCTTTTACTGCGCCGTTTCGACCGGGAGCAGGAAACGCGCCTGCCGTTTTTATCCGCGATGAGCATGCTCGACGCCAAAGACAACGAGGCGCGGAGTTACCTGGAATTCGTCGATGTTCTCCGTCAGCATGGCGCGGAACCGAAGGAAGACATGCACGCGCTCTGGCGGAGGATTGTGTTCAACGTCCTGATTTCGAATACGGACGACCATCTGCGCAACCACGGCTTTCTATGGGCCGGTTCCTCCGGTTGGCGGCTGTCGCCGGCATACGACCTCAATCCCGTGCCCACCGACATTAAACGGCGCATTCTGACCACCGCTATCGATCTCTACGACGGCACCGCGTCACTGAAGCTGGCGCTCCAGGTCTCCGGCTATTTCGAACTATGCGAGGACGAAGCCCATGCGATCGCGAAGCAGGTGGGGCGGGCGGTTTCCTCATGGCGTCGGGAGGCGAGGAAGCTCGGCCTTACACCGGCTGAGATCGACCGCATGTCGTCCGCGTTCGAACATGAAGATCTGAAGGCCGCATCAGGATAAAAAAACGGGGACGGACCAGGGCAAAGAGCTGATCCCGCATCTGGTATCATGGAGTGACAGGAGCATGAAGGAGGAGGGCGTCATGCAACAGAAAATCACTCCGAATTTGTGGTTCGATGGCAATGCCCAGGAAGCGGCCGGTTTTTACGCGTCGGCGTTTCCGGAGGGCAAGGTGGGTTCCACTATTTATTACCCGAAAAGCGCCGAGGAGGGGTTGGCGGCGTTTCAGCTCGGGCTGGCCGGCAAGGTGCTGACCGTCGACTTCGAAGTCGGGGGGTTTCGGTTTGTGGCCATCAACGCCGGGCCGGAGTTTGCATTCAACCCATCGATTTCGTTCATGCTGAATTTCGACCCGTCGCGTGACGGGCGGGCGGGCGAGCACCTCGAGGAGCTGTGGAACAGACTCATCGACGGCGGCGAGGCCCTCATGCCGTTGGGGGCCTATCCCTTCAGCAAACGCTATGGCTGGGTCAAGGACCGCTACGGGCTGACGTGGCAGCTGATTTTGACCGACCCCGCCGGCGAGCCGCGTCCCTTCGTCATACCGTCGCTGATGTTCTCAGGCGAAAACAACAACCGCGCAGAGGAAGCGATCCATCATTATCTGTCCGTATTCGAAGACGCCAGGTTGGGCACGCTCGCCCGTTATGCGGACGATACCGGTCCGGCCAGGTCAGGGTCGCTGATGTTCGCCGACTTCACGTTGGCAGGCCAATGGTTCGCGGCGATGGACAGCGGGGTCGAGCATGACTTCAACTTCAACGAAGCGATTTCCCTGTCGATCGCGTGTCAGGATCAGGCCGAGATCGATTACTTCTGGGAAAAACTCTCGGCGGTACCGGGGGCGGAGCAGTGCGGCTGGAGCAAAGACAGATTCGGTGTCAGCTGGCAGGTGGTCCCGGCGAACATGGAAGAACTGATGAACAAACCGCACGCGTTCGCCAACATGATGCAAATGCGTAAGATTGAAATCGCGAAATTTTAGGCCAAAAGGTCCGCTCAACCCAACGGCTCTTGTTAAGCGCGCGGTTTTTGGAATCATGGAAATATGATATAAGACTTGTCATATTCCTTCGGGAGGAGCCATGCCTGACCAGAGATGCCGGTGCGCCGTCCTTTGCCTGCTTTTCACCCTGGCCGCAGGAGTCTTCCTCCCCGCGGCCGGGGCCGCGGAGCCCCCGCTCCTCGTCAAAATCGGGGACGTGGAGCGGCTGATCCGGGACGTGGAGGCCCTGACCCCGGCCGATTCGCCCGTCCGGGCCCAGGTGGGGATGCTGCGCGCCCTCGTCGGGGGGACCGGGTGGCTCGACCCCGCGCGCCCGGTGGTGGCCGGGGTGCTCGAAGGGGGGCCGAGCCCCGCGCTGGTGGCGCTGGTCCCGTACGCCGCCCCCAACCCGCAGTTCCAGGCGGCCTTCGGCGCCGCCGCGCGGGAAGGGTACTACCTTCTCTCCTTCCCGCCCAGGCCGGGGGCGCCCCAGGCCGTGGACCCGGCCCTCGAGCAGGCGCTCGTGCGGGCCTCGGCCGTCCGGCCGCCGGCCAACCTGGTGCTCGAGATTCCCGCCGCCCTCATGGCGGCCCGGATGAAGCCCCAGCTCGACGCGGCGCTCGCGAAGATCGGGGAAGCGGAGCCGGCTCCTCGGGCGCCCGGGGCCGCCGCGATCCCCCCCGAGGAGATCCGGGCCATGATGGGCGACATGCTGGGCCTCCTCGGGCAGGCGGAGACGCTGCGCCTGGGGATGGAGGTGGAGGGGGAGGCCCTGTCGCTGGTCCTGGACGTCGAGGCGGGCCGGGACACGGCGCTCGGGCGCCTCTTCGTCGACCCCGGCGGGGAGATGCGGTTGGGCGAGGTGGCCGCCGACATGCCGCTGCGCTTCCGCTCGCGCGCCCCGGAGATGTCGGGGATGATGGAACTGGCCGAGCTGGTTTACGGGCGCCTCTACCGCCGGCTCGGCTTCGATCCGGGGGAACTCTCGGCGCTGGCCGAAGCGTTCACCGGCGAAATGTCCGGCGGGATGCGGATCGACCGGGAGGGGATCGCGATGAGGGGGATCTACGTCCTGCGCCCGGGGGTCGACGGCGACGCGTATATCGACAAAACCTATCTCCCCTTCCTGGACCGCTACGCCGGGCGGGTGGCGGCGCTGGCCGCGGCAGAGGATCAGGCGCCGGCGGGAGCGCTTTACGAGCGGACGGCCGATAGCACCGTGGCCGGGCTGCGGGTCGTGGGGCTGCGGATGAACCCCGGGGCGCTCCCCGGGACCGGGGCGGGGGACAACCCGCTCGAAAAGGTCCCTCTCGAGATGAGGATGGCGGCCTCGGGCGACCTCCTCCTCTTCGCCTCGAGCGACGCCGGGATCGCCGACCTGGCGGCGCGCACGGCCGCCTTGGCGCCCGTGCCCGCCGCGGGCCCCACCTCCCTGATGGAGATCGACCTCGGCGCGCTTTTCGCCGGGATCCGGACGCTGGCGCCCCCGGGTGCCGGCGCCGGGGCGCTCCCCCCGCTGTCGGGGAAGATGACGGTGGAGGTCGACATGAGGGACGGCGGGATGCACAGCCGCACCCGCTTCGATATCGGGCCGCTCACCCGCATGATGGAGGCGGCGAAGGCGCAGAAGAAGACTCCCTGATTCCCGGCGTCGGAATGCGGATGCCCTCTATTTTTTGCTTTCCAGGATGACCGACATCCGGCAGGCGTCGCAGTCGAAGCGCAGAAGGTAGGTGTGGCCGCTGTCCCTGATCCGGAGCGGCTCATCGAGGAGGCGCGCGCCGCCGCAGCGGGGGCAGGCGTCGAGCTCGCGGCGGAGGCAGTAGCGCGACGTCATCACCGCCCGCCCCACCGGGTCGGCCAGCGTCTCGAAAGCGCCCTCGACCACCTCGGCGCCGTGGCGCTCGTAGAAGCGGCGCGCGTGGCGGTTGAGGACGTTCGAGTGGTAGTCGAGGCGCGGCTCGGGGAAGGGGGCGTCGTTGGGGACGAGCGGCGCCTCCGCGCGGGGGTACGTTTCGGCCCGGACCCGCCCGAGCGCCTCGAGCGCGTCGCGCTTGAGCCGGTTGAGGAAGCTCAGGGGGTAGAAGCCGACCGGGCCGGGGACGCGGATCTCCGTGGCGACGAAGGGGGTGTTGCCGGTGGCCGCGAGCCGCGTCCGCACCTGCTCGAGCGATTTCTCCGGGTCGAGCGGGGGTTCGAAGGGGAGGGGGGCCTCCGCCGCGGCCTCGTGCCCGTCCTCGTCCCGGACGGCGAGGCGGACGGCGTCGCCGTCATGCGCGAAATCCATCTCCACCCCGATCCGGCGCCGCCCGGAGCTCTTCCTGAGGAGCCGGTTGAAGGCGATGTCGAGGTTGCGGAAGAGGCGGGCGCCCGGGCGCACCCCCTCCATGGCGGAGGGGTAGACGCGCTCCCCCTCCACCCGCTCCACCCGGAAGCCGGCGAGGGTGCGGGCGCGGGTGAAAAAGCAGAGGCCGTCCCCGTTCTGCAGGCGCGCCCCGTCGGTCTCGAACCAGCCGTCGCCCAGGCGCGTGACGGCGCCGACCGGCTCCCCGATCGATTTCTGCGTGTCGAGCGAGGCGACCTTCGGCCCGCCGCCATGGAGGAAAAAGCGGGTGTAGCCGCGGTTGAACGTTTTCCGCGGGTCGGGGGTGAAGCGGAGGTCGCACCGGCCGGAGGAGGCGCGGCGGTAGCCCTCCGTGCGGGCGATGAAGGCGTCGAGCGCGCGGCTGTAGGCGGCGGTGACGTTCTTGACGTACTCGATCTCCTTGTAGCGCCCCTCGATCTTGAAGGAGGCGACCCCCGCCCCGACCAGGGCGGGGAGGTCCTCGATCAGGCAGAGGTCCCTGAGGGAGAGGAGGTGGCGGTCGGACTCGATCACGCGCCCGCGGCCGTCGAGCAGGGTGTAGCGGCCGCGGCAGGGCTGGGCGCAGACCCCGCGGTTGCCGCTGCGGGCGGCCACCGCCTGGCTCATGTAGCACCGGCCGCTGTAACTGACGCAGAGGGCGCCGTGGACGAAGGACTCGAGCTCGACGCCCGTGGCGCGGCGGATGGCCGCGATCTCCTCGAGCGCCAGCTCGCGCGCCAGGATGACGCGGCGGAACCCGACCTTCTCGAGAAACGCGATCCGCTCCGGCGTGTGGTTGTGCATCTGGGTGCTGGCGATCAGGGGGATGGGGGGGAGGTCGAGCTCGAGCAGGCCGACGTCCTGGAGGATCAGCCCGTCCGCCCCGAGCGCGTGGATCTCCCGGCAGAGCCCCAGGGCTTCGGGGAGTTCCCCGTCGGTGAGGATGGTGTTGAGCGCCACGTAGACCCGGGCGCGGAAGAAATGGGCGTGCCGCACCAGGCGCTCGATCCCCGCGAGGTCGGCCCCGGCCGCGGCGCGGGCGCCGAAGCGCGGGGCGCCGATATAGACGGCGTCGGCGCCGTGGTCGATGGCGGCGATGCCGATCTCGGGGGTCCCGGCGGGGGCGAGCAGTTCCAGCGGCTTCATGGTCGTCTCCCCGCGGTCAGCGTTTTTCCAGGATCACCGTGGCGGCCGCCCAGCCGTCCGCGTGGGTGAGGCTGAGGTGGACGGCCGAGGCCCCCAGGGAGGCGGCGATCGCCGCGGCCTCGCCGTGAAGGAGCAGGAGGGGGGCGGCGGGCCGGCGGCGCACCACCTCGGCGTCCCGCCAGGAGACCCCTTTCCCCCAGCCGGTCCCCAGCGCCTTCATGAGCGCCTCCTTGGCGGCGAAGCGCGCGGCGAAATGGGGGACCGGGTCGCGGTGGCCGAGGCAGTACTCCCGCTCGGAGGGGGTGAACACCCGCGCGGTGAAACGCTCCCCCGGCCGCCCGAGGATCCTGCGCAGGCGGGGGATGTCGACGATATCGATTCCGGTCCCCACGATCATGCTCGGCTCCGAGAAGCGGGTTGACAGCGGGCGGCGCGCCGCCCCACTATTTCAGGCGATGCCCCACGACGCTTTCCTCCTCCGGTACGCCCGGGGAATACCTTATTACAGCTGCCGGGAGTTTGAAAGAGTCCCGGGGGTGCGCCACGCCTTTTTCACCCGCGCCGGCGCGGCCGCTTCCCCTCTGCTGACCCTGCGCCAGGTGCACTCGAGCCGGGTGTGCGTCGTGCGGGAACCGCCCGGCGCGTGGGACCCCCCCGAGGGGGACGCCCTGGCCGCCGCCTTCCCCGGCGCCGCGCTGGGGGTGAGAACGGCCGACTGCTTCCCCGTCCTGGTCGCCGACCCGGTCGCGGGCGCCGTGGCCGCGGTCCACTCCGGCTGGCGGGGCACCCTCGCGGGCGTCCTCGCCGAGACCTTCCGCGCGCTGGTCCGGGAATTCGGCAGCCGGCCGGGGGACCTCCATGTCGCCGTCGGCCCCGGGATCCGCGCCTGCTGCTTCGAGGTCGGGCCCGAGGTGGCGGCCGCCTTCGCCGCGGGCTGCCCCGGGGCGGCGCGCCCCGCGCCCGGCCGGCCGGGAAAGTTCCTCCTCGACCTCCCCCGGGTGCTCGACGCGCAGATGGAGGAGGCCGGGGTGGCGCGGGCGCGCCGGTACGACTCGGGCCTCTGCACGGCGTGCCGCCCCCGGGAGTTCTTCTCCTACCGCCGGGAGGGGGCGGCCGCCGGGCGCATGATGTCCGTCATCGCCCTGGGGTGACCCCCGCCTGCCCGCGCGCCTTTCCCGCCAGCATGCCGCAGGCGGCGGCGATGTCCTCCCCCCGGGCGCGGCGCACGCTCGCGGTGACGCGGGCGGCGGAGAGGACCTGCTGAAATTCCAGCACCCGCTCCCCGGCGGGCGGGGCGAGCCCGATCGACGGGTCGGGGTTGAGCGGGATCAGGTTGACCTTGTGGCGCAGCCCGCGGAGCAGGCGCGCGAGCGCCCGGGCGTCGGCGGGGGAGTCGTTCACCCCGCCCACGAGCACGTATTCGAAGGTGATCCGGCGCCGCTCGGCCAGGGGGAAACGGCGGCAGGCGTCCAGGAGCGCGGCGATGTTCCAGGTCCGGTTGATGGGCATGAGCCAGTCCCGGACCTCGTCGGTCGCCGCGTTCAGGGAGACGGCCAGGTTGGGCCGGACCGGTTCCCGGGCGAGCCGCTCGATCCCCGGGACCACGCCCGCCGTGGAGAGGGTGACGCGGCGCGGGGAGACGGCCATCCCCTCCGGGTCGGTCATCAGCCGCACGGCGGCCATGACGTTGTCGTAGTTGAGGAGCGGTTCCCCCATTCCCATGATCACGATGTTGAGGCGCCGGGAGGCCGTGCCGCGGTCGGCCGCGAGGGTGAGCACCTGGCCGGCGATCTCCCCCGGGGTAAGGTTGCGCAGGAGCGGCCGGCGGCCGGTGACGCAGAAGAGGCAGCCGAGGGCGCACCCCACCTGGGTCGAGATGCAGAGGGTGTCCCGCTTCTCCTCGGGGATGAAGACCGACTCGACGCAGGCCCCCGGGGAGACCTCGAACAGGTAGCGGCGCGTGCCGTCCCGGCTAGCGGCCGTCTCCGCGAGCGGCGGCCAGGCGATGGAACATTCCGCCGCGAGGCGCGCGCGCAGCGTTTTCGGCAGGTCGGGGAAGGCGTCCCACGAGCGCCGCAGGCGGCGGTAGACCCCGGCGTAGATCTGCCGCGCCCGGTAGCGCGGCTCCCCCAGGCCCGCCGCCACCGCCTCCATCTCCCCGAGGTCCATCCCCACCACGTTCCTGGTTTTCATATCCGTTTCCAAAATACCATGTTTGGCGCCCCCTCTTCGAGTGCCGGGGCGCCGTTTGAGGCTGGCCGCCGCTCCGCCGTTGTGGTAAGTAATACGGTCATGCGGATGGACGTCCGGAAAAAGGTGCTCCCCAACGGTCTCGTCGTGGTTTCCGAGGCCATGCCCCAGCTCCGCTCGGTGTCGCTGGGGGTCTGGGTCCGGTGCGGCTCCCGGGCCGAAAGGGCCCATCACGCGGGGATCTCCCATTTCATCGAGCATCTCCTTTTCAAGGGGACGCGCACCCGCTCGGCCGCCGCCATCGCCGCCGCGATCGATTCGGTGGGGGGCGAGCTCAACGCCTTCACCGAAAAGGAGTACGTCGGCTACTACGCCCGGGTGATGGACAGGCACCTGCCGCTGGCGTTCGACCTCCTGTCCGACATCGTCCTCCACCCGACCTTCCCCGCGCGGGAGATCGAGCGGGAGCGCAACGTGATCTTCGAGGAGATCAACATGGTCGAGGACTCCCCCCAGGAGCTGGTCCTCGACATGCACCTGGAGCATTTCTGGAAGGGGCACCCCCTCGGCCGGCCCATATCGGGCACCAAGGAAACGGTGGCGGCGATCTCGCGCGCCGACGTCCGCAGGTTCTTCCGGGAGCACTACACGGCCGGCAACATCCTCGTCGCGGTCGCGGGGAACGTCAACCACCGGGAGGTCCAGGCCCTGGCGGAGCGCCATTTCTCCGCCCTGGCCCCGGGCGCCGCGGCCGACGCGGGGGCGCCCCCCGAAGCCTGCCCGGGGCGGAGGGTGCGCCGCAAGCGGCACCTGGAGCAGACGCACCTCTGCCTGGGGACGGTGTCCCCCCCCGTCGTTTCCGGGGAGCGGTACGCCGCCTACCTCCTCTCGAGCGTCCTCGGGGGGGGGATGAGCTCCCGCCTGTTCCAGAACATCCGCGAAAAGCGGGGGCTGGTCTATTCCATTTACTCGATGCTGAACCTCTACCGGGACACCGGCTCGCTCGTGGTCTACGCCGGGTGCGCCCCCGCCCGGGCGGCGGAGGTGGTGGAGCTGACGCTCCGGGAGCTGCGCCGGCTGAGGGAGCGGCCGGTGGCGCACGGGGAGCTCGAGCGCGCCCGGGAGTGCCTGAAGGGTTCGATCATGCTGGGGCTGGAGAGTTCCGGCAACCGGATGACGCACCTGGCCCAGCAGATGATGTATCACGGGAAGTGCCAGGAACCGGAGGAGATCCTGAAAGCGGTCGACCGGGTCACGGCGCGGGAGATCCGCGCCCTGGCCGGCCGCGTGTTCGATCCCCCCTCCCTCGCCCTGACCGCCCTCGGCAGCGGGGCCGGCGCGGACTTCGGGGCTGCGCCCGCGGGTGCGTGACCGATGGGGCTCTGTTTCACGGTGCTGGGAAGCGGCAGTTCGGGCAACGCCACCCTGGTGAGCGACGGGGAGACCCATATCCTGGTCGATGTCGGGCTGAGCGGGCGGGAAACCGCGCGCAGGCTGCGTGAAATCGGGCTGGAACCGGAGAGGGTGTCGGCCATCGTGATCTCCCACGAGCACGGCGACCACTGCCGGGGGGTCGGCCCCTTCGCCAAGGGCCTCGACATCCCCGTCTTCATGACGGAGGAGGCGTTCGGCGGTTCGGGCCTGCGGCTCGACGAACGCAGGCTCCGGTCGATCCGCCCGGGCGAAGGTTTCCAGATCGGGGGGATCGGCGTCACCGGCTTTTCGGTCCCCCACGACGCGACCGACCCGCTCGGCTTCGTCCTGGAGAAGGACGGGGTGAGGATCTCGATCGCGCTCGACCTGGGGTTTCTTTCGAACCTCGTCCTGGAGCGGCTGCGCGGCTCCGACGCCATCGTGCTCGAGTCGAACCACGACGAGCGGCTGCTCAAGGTGGGGCCCTACCCCTGGGCGCTGAAGCAGCGGGTGATGAGCCGGCGCGGCCACCTTTCCAACGATTCGGTGGCGCACTACCTGGCGCACGATTTCGACGGCCGGGCGGCGGTGGTGGTGCTGGCCCACCTCAGCAAACAGAACAACCTTCCCGAACTGGCGCTGCTGTCGGCCCGGAGGGCCCTGGAGGAGCGCGCCGGGCCGCAGGCGCCGCAGACCCGGATCGAACTGGCCCACCCGGACAGGATCGGCCCGACGTTCCGATACTGAAGAAGCTGGAGGAGAGAACCATGATCGATCGTTATATGCCCGGGGACCTGGCCGAGATCTGGTCGGAGGAGAACATGTTCCGGACCTGGCTCCTGGTGGAGCTGGAGACCTGCCGCGTGCTGGCCGAAAAGGGGTGGATCCCGCGCGAGGCGATGGACGTCATCGAGCGGAAGGCGGCGTTCTCCGTCCCCCGGATCAGGGAGATCGAATCGGTCACGCACCACGACCTGATCGCGTTCACCACCAGCGTGGCCGAGCACGTGGGGCCCGAATCCCGCTACATCCACTGGGGCCTGACCTCCACCGACGTGGTCGACACCGCCCGCGCGGTGCAGCTCCTGCAGGCGAGCGCCAGGATCCTCGAGGCGATGGATGCGCTCGCGGACGCCATCCGCGCCCGCGCCCTGGAGCACCGGCGGACCCTCATGATGGGACGCACGCACGGGGTGCACGCCGAAATCACCACCTTCGGGCTCAAGCTGGCGGTCTGGTACGACGAGATGCGGCGCAACCGGGAGCGGATGCGGCGGGCGGCCGAGACGATGGCCGTCGGCAAGCTGTCGGGGGCGGTGGGGACCTTCGCGCACCTCGACCCGGACGTGGAGGCGCGGGTGTGCGAGCGGCTGGGGCTCGTGCCCGCGCCCGTGTCCACCCAGACGCTGCAGCGGGACCGCCACGCGGAGTACGTCTCGGCGATCGCCATCGCCGGGAGCTCCCTCGACAAGTTCGCCACCGAGATCCGCCACCTGCAGAGGACCGAGGTGCGGGAGGCGGAGGAGCCTTTCGCCTCCGGGCAGAAGGGGTCCTCGGCGATGCCGCACAAGCGGAACCCGGTCAAGTGCGAGCAGGTCTCGGGGCTCTCCCGCCTGCTGCGGGGGTACTCGGTCACGGCGCTCGAGAACGTCGCGCTCTGGCACGAGCGGGACATCTCCCACTCCTCCGCCGAACGCGTGATCCTCCCCGACGCCACCTCGGTGCTCTGCTACATGCTCCGGGCGATGACGCGCATCGTGTCGGGGCTGGTGGTCCACCCCGACCGCATGCTCAAAAACATCGGGCTGACGCGCGGGCTGGCCTATTCCGGGCAGCTGCTCCTCGACCTGACCCGCAAGGGGGTGCTGCGGGAGGAGGCCTACCGCTGGGTCCAGCGCTGCGCCATGAAGGTATGGGACGAGGACCGGGACTTTTTCGAGGTCCTCGCCGGGGACCCCGACATCACCCGGGTCCTCGACGCGGAGGAGGTGCGCGCGGTCGTCAACCCCGACCTGCAGCTGCGCAACGTCGACGCCGTCTTCGCCCGGGTCTTCGACGGGGCCGAACAGGGCCGCTGACAGGCGCCCGCTCACTTTGATATAATCCGGAAATTATCGGCCGGGCCACGCACGCGGGAGAACCAGATGACGACACTGATCAAGAACGGAACCATCATCACGGCCACCGACACCTACCGGGCCGACATCCTGGTCAAGAACGGCAGGGTGTGCGAAATCGGGGGGGAGATATCCAAGATCGCCAACGAGATCATCGACGCGACGGGCAAGTGGGTGCTGCCGGGGGCCGTCGACGCGCACACGCACCTCGACGTCGAGTGCGACGGCATGACGACGGTCGACGATTTCGAGAGCGCGACCGCGGCGGGCGCCGCCGGGGGGACCACCACCGTGATCGATTACGCGGAACAGGTCCCCGGGGGGACCCTGGCCGGGGCCCTGGAGACATGGAAGGAGAAGGCGGCCGGGCGTTCGGTGGTGGACTACGCCTTTCACATCGCGCTCAGCGAGGTGACCCCGGGGATCCTCGAGGAAATCCCCGCCATGGTCGCCGCCGGCGTCACCAGCTTTCACGCCCGGCTCGACGGGTGGGGCGAACGGTACATCCACGACGGCCGGCTGCTGGAACTGCTCGAGTGCGCCCGCGGCGCCGGGGCGATCGTCTGCCTGCACGCCGAGAACGGGGAGATCATCCGGACCTACCTGGGCCGGCTGGCGTCGGAGGGGAAGACGTCGGCCCGGTACCTTCCCGAGGCCCGGCCGCCGGAAGTGGAGGCCCAGGCGACCGCCCGCGCCATCAGCATCGCCGAGATGGCCCGGGCCCCCATCTACCTGAGCGGCATCTCCTCCGCGCACGCGATCGAGAAGGTCAAGGCGGCCCGGGACCGCGGCCAGGTGGTCTACGCCGAGACCTCCCCCCATTTCCTGGTGCTCGCGAGCGACCGGTACGAGGAGCCGGACGGCGTGAAGTACACCTGCATCCCGCCGCTGCGCCCCTCCTGGCACGCCGACGTCCTCTGGAAGGCGATCTCGAGCGGCGACATCCACTCGGTCGGGAGCGACCACCGGGCGTTCCACTACGCGGGGCAGAAGGACCTCGGGAGGGAGGATTTCACCAGGGCCCCGCGCGGGTTCGCGGGGATCCAGGAGCGGGTGTCCCTCCTTCATTCCGCCGGCGTCGCCGCGGGGAGGATCTCGCCCAACCGCCTGGTCGACCTGGTGAGCACCTCGCCGGCCAAGATTTTCGGGCTCTTCCCGCGCAAGGGGACGCTGGCGGTGGGGAGCGACGCCGACATGATCCTCTTCGATCCCGCGGCCGAGGTCACCCTTTCGAAGGCCACGAGCCTCTCGCGCTCCGACTACACCCCTTACGAGGGGATGAACCTGCGCGGGACCCCCTGGATGGTGCTGCAGCGGGGGAAGGTGATCGCGCGGGAGAACAAGGTCCACGGGCGCGCCGGGCAGGGCGAGTTCCTCCCCGCGGCCCGTTTCAAGGTGCCGTGACGGGGCGGCCCGCCGCCGATGAGGCATCGACAACCGACAGGGAGCGGCTTTGACCAGAGAGTGTCCAGAGTGCGGTAAAGAGTACCCGGAGGAATTCTCCTTCTGCCCCGTCGACGGGAGGTCCCTGGCCGGGGGCCCGCCCGGCGGGGGTCCGCCCGGCGGGGGCCCGTCCGGCGGGGGCCCGTCCGGCGGGGGGGCGCCGAAGGGGGGGCCGCGGAGGCCGGCCCAGATCAGGGTGCGCACCCTCATGACGGGGTTTGCGGTCCTGGTCCTCCTCGGGATGGTCGCCTTCACCGCCGCCTTCCTCTACCAGTACTGGAAGCCGAAGTTCGGGGGGCTGACGGTCAAGACCACCCCCGCGGGGGCGCTGGTCTCCATCGACGGCAAGGTGAGGGGGACGTCGCCCCTCTCGATCGGGAACCTGCCGAGCGGGGGGCACCAGGTGGGGGTCCGGCTCGAGGGGTACCGGGAGCAGACCCGGCAGGTGATGGTGATCCCGTATGCGACCGAAAGCGTGCACTGGGAACTGGAGCCCGTGGTTCCCCGGCTCAGCAACGAACAGCTGGCGGAAATCGAAGCGCTCGGCCGGAAGCTGGACGGCGCCCTGAAGGACAACATCCTGCTCCCCCCGCCCGAGGACTACAACGTTCTCTATTTCGTCGACCGGATCCTCGAGATCGACCCCGCCAACAAGGACGCGGCCGACACCCGCGCCCGGCTGGCCGACACCTTCCGCCGGCGCGCCGAACTGGCCTACGCGCGGGAGGACTGGCTGGAATCGGAAAAGCAGTACAAGAACCTCCTCCTCCTTTTCCCGGAGGACGGCGCCATCGGGGAGCGCCTCGAGGAGATCGCGGCCAGGCTCGACGCGAGAGTGCAGGACCGCGAGGAGCAGATCGCCCGGTGGCGCGCCCGGGCCGAGGCGGCCATGAAGGTCGGCAGCCTCCTCCCCCCCGACCGGGACAACGCGCTCGACGCCATCCGGAGCATCCAGCGTCTCGACCCGAACAACGGCTACATCCGGGAGGCGATCGCGCACCTCAAGGAGCTGATGCAGAACCGCGGGGACGCCAAGATCGCCGCTTCCGACTGGGCCGGGGCGCGCGCCGATTTCCGGGCGATGCTCCAGTATTTCCCCGAGGACACCTACAGCCGCGCCCGCCTGGAGACGGTCGAGTCCCGGCTCGCGGAGGCGGCGCAGACCGAGCGGCAGAAGAGCGAGGAAAAGGAATCGCGCGCCAGGGTCACCGCGCTGCGCCAGTCGGCGCTCCAGTCCTTTCGCGCGGGCGCCTACGAAAAATCGATCGCGGAGTGGGGCGAATATCTCAAGTCGGAGCCGGCGAGCGACGAGGCCTACTTCTACATCGGCGCCAGCCACCAGAACCGGAAGCAGCTCGATACCGCCATCCTGAATTTCGAGAAGAGCCTCCAACTGAACCCGCGCAACGTCCTGGCGCACCTGAACCTGGGCCTGCTCTACGACTACCACCGCAACGACCTCGGGCGGGCCGAGGCGCACCTGGTCCGGGCCCGTGAACTCGGGGGGGCGGATTCGTACACCCCCGAGCGCCTCCTGTCCATGATCCAGGACCTGAGGGACCGGGACCGCGCCGCCGCCGTCATGAAGCATTCCTACCCGGTGGAGCACCGCCACGCGTTTTCGAGCTGCCGGGGGAACCTCCATTTCTCGGAGCAGGGGATGGAATACCGGACGTCGGAGACCGACCACAGCTTCTACGAGTCCTACCGCGAAATGCGCCACTTCGCGATCGAGGGGGACCAGATGTCGGTCCGGACCCGCGACAACCGGAAATACAACTTCCGTTTCCTCAACGCCGGCGATTCCGAGCGCATCCGCGCCTGGATCTCCTCCACCCGCCAGATCATCGTCGGCGGCAAGGTGGAGTGAGTCACAGCCCTTTCGTGTGGGCGGGGTCCGGCCCGGGTTCCGCGCGCGTGCCGGAACGCGGGGCGGGCGGGCGGGGACGGCCCGGGCGCCGGAACACGCCGACGATGCCGAAGAGGAGAAACCCCAGGACCGCGCCGACGGCCAGGGGGACCGGGCGCAGGGCATCGCGCACGCGGCGCAGCGCGTCCGAGGCTTCGAGCACCGGCTCGCGGTCGAAGAGCTCGATCTCCCCGCCGCCACGGTGGACCAGGCGGACCGAAAAGCGGAGCCGGGCGTCGCGGGTTCCCTGGTTGTGCAGCGTCCATGTCCAGAGGGAGCGCTCCCGCTCCCGGACCTCCCGGACCGCTTCCCCCGGCCCCGCCTCCGCCCGGAGGGCCGCGGCCCCCGGGTCGAGGCCGATGCGGACCCGGAGCGGGTCGACCAGGGAGCGGAGCACGCGCTTTTCCTCCGGCGTGGCGCGCACGTAATCGATCGACTCGGCCGTGAACGCGGCTTCCGCCTCCGCCCCCCGGCCGCGCGCGACCGCGGCGGGGATCCTCCATTCGAGGGAGCCGATGACCAGGTCGTTGACGAGCACCTCCGCCTTGCCGGTGCGGAAGCCGTCCGAGTCCTTCTCCTCCACGAGCCGCGTCCGCAGCGCCCGGACGCCCGCGGCGAAGTCGTCCAGCTTTTCCTTCTCGTTCTTGAGCTCCAGGTACCGCCGGGCGAGCGAATCCTCCTTCGAGGTCAGCGTCCGGATGGTCTTCTCCAGGTCGGCGTTACCCCGCCGGAGCTCGGTGATTTCGTCCCCGAGGCGCGCGGCGGCCGCCGCGCGGGACGCGAGCTCCTTCTCGAGCGAGGCGACCTTCCCCGTGAGCGTCTCCTTTTCCCCCTGCAGGGTGCGCAGCGCCCGGCCCAGTTCGGCGATCTGCCTGGAGAGGTCCTTGCCCGCCTCCGCCTTCAGGTTCAGCGAGCGCTGGATTTCCGCCAACTCCTTCTGGTACCCCTGGGCCGTCCCCTGGGCCGCCCGCAGTTCCTCCCCCAGGCGCGAAATCTGGGAGGAGGAGGCGCGCATCCGTTGCTCCAGCTCCGAGCTCGAGCGCTTCAGGCGGGAGGATTCCGCCTCGAGGTTCCCGACCTGCGCCTGGAGCTCGCGGTTCTCGCCCCGGGCGGCTTCCAGCTGGGCCGATATCTTCCGGAGCCGTTCCTCCAGCGAGGCGGTTTCCCGCTTCGCCTGCTGGTAGGCGGGGAGGAGCGGGGCGATCTGCTCGAGCGCCGCGTCACGGCTGATGGAGGCGGCCTCCGCCAGTTCCCGCACCGACCGTTCGAAATGGCCGGTCACGAATCGGCGCCGGGCGTCGTCGATCTCGGTGTACCGGAGCCCCTCCGTGAGGACGGCCCCGAGCGCCTGGTCGAACACCTTCCGGTTGGGGAAATCGTCCTCGAGGCCGGCGTCGAACTGGAAGGAGAGCTCGACCGTCTCGGAAGTGGTGACGGGGCTCAGGCGGAAACGGACCTGGTCCCCCGAGAAGGAGACTTCCATGACCCGCAGCTGGTCCCCCACCTTGAAGCGCGGGGTCCCGGACCCCGGCTCGACGCGATAGCCCGGGCCCGTGATGCGCACCGTCTGCCGGTCGCCGTACAGGGGGACCTTCAGCACCATCGCCTTGTTCTCGTAGCGTTCCCGGTATTCCTGCTGGACGGCGCGGGAAACCCCGGCCGCGGCGGGGAGGGCGACGCCCCCGAGCAGCAGGAGAAGGGAAAGAAACCGGAATATGTTTTTATGGCTTGGGATCATATGGGCCTCGTGCCTGTGGTTTGCGATATCATAGCACACGGCTCAAGCCGGCCGGGTGTCCGCGGCCGGTGAACGGGTGCGATTTCGCCCCATGGTTTTGGTGTCGTTCGGGCCGAAAGCGGGGTATGATGAACAGCGTCCTGGACCGGCCGCCGCGCGGGCGGCGGACCGGCCCCATCACGGACGCCGGGGTATGCCGAGTGCACATCGAATTCGGGGTGCTGAGCGATCAGGGGAGGGTGCGCGCCTCCAACGAGGACGCGTTCGTCGTCGACGGCCCGAACCGCCTTTTCCTGGTGGCCGACGGGATGGGGGGGCACGCCGCCGGCGAGGTCGCCAGCCGGATCGCGGCCTCGGTCGTGCACGACGCCATCGATGCCGCCGGCGCCGCCGGGGATGCGGGAAAGACTCTCGGCTCGGCCGTGCGGCAGGCCAACGCGCGCGTGTACGAGACGCAGCGGGCGCGCGCCGAGTACCGCGGGATGGGCACCACCCTGACGGCGCTCCTTTTCGACGGGCCCCGCTACCACGTGGCCCAGGTGGGGGACTCGCGCGCCTACCTCCTGCGGGAGGGGGTTCTCGAGCAGCTGACGCGCGACCACTCCCTGGTCTGGCCGCTGTACGAAAACGGGATCCTCTCCAAGGACGAGATCGTCCGCCACCCCCACAAGCACCTCGTCACCCGCTCGATCGGCACCCACCCCGACGTCGAGGTGGACCTCCGCTCCGCCGATTGCCGGGAAGGGGACCTCTACCTCCTCTGCTCCGACGGGCTGACCGACGTGCTCGGGGACGGGGAGATCGGGCGGATCCTCGCCGGGCCGGACGCCTCCCCGGAGGACTCCTGCCGGCGCCTGGTCCGGTCGGCCAACGAGGCGGGGGGGCCGGACAACATCACCGCCGTCGTCGTCCGCATCCTGACCGGAACGTAACCCTCCCGGGCCCCCAGCCGATAGGACGAGGACGGGCGGAATTTTCCACAGGCCGCCCCCCACCCGGTGCGTAATTCTCAAACCCTTTCGATGCAACGTTAACGGAAAGACGTCCTCAGCCCTTTCCACATCATTTCCACAGTTTTTGCACAGCGGGCGGGACCTGGCGGGGTTCGAGGCGGGCCAGGACCTGCGCGGGCGACAGGCCGCGGACCCGGACCGTCTTGTCCCTCGATTTCGTTCCCGCCGCGATGGCGATGGAGGACCGGGCGACCCCCAGGACGGAGGCCAGGAACCGGATGACGGCGTGGTTGGCGGCGTCGTCGACCGGCGGGGCGGCCACCTTCAGCTTCAGGGCGCGGTTGTGGGTCCCGGCGATTTCCGTCCGCTTCGCCCGCGGCTGGACGTGGAGGCGCACCTCCACCCCCTCCGCGGTTTCCCGGATGTCGAGCTCCCCCGTCATGCGCGCGACCCGAAGATGGCGGTGCCGACGCGGACGATGGTGGCCCCCTCCCGGATCGCCTCCGCGAAATCGTGGCTCATCCCCATCGAAAGATGCCGCCGCCCCAGGCACCCGGGCCGCTCCGATTCGAGCTCCTCCAGCAACCGGCGCAGCCGCTCGAAATAGGGGCGCGAGCGGGCGGGGTCGTCGAAGAAGGGGGGGATCGTCATCAGCCCGTCGACGCGGAGGTTGGGCCAGCCGGCGGCCGCTTCCAGGAGCGCGCGGATCTCCTCGGGGGTCGCGCCGAATTTGGTCTCCTCCCCGGCGAGGTCCGCCTGCAGCAGGACCGAAAGGGTCCGGCCGGCCTCCCCCGCGGCCTGGTCGAGGCGCGCGGCCAGCTTCAGGCCGTCCACCGAGTGGATGACGTCGAACAGCTCCGCCGCCCGGCGCGCCTTGTTCGACTGCAGGTGGCCGATCAGGTGCCATTCGAGCTTCGGATCGGGGCCGAACAGGGGGATCTTCCCCTCGGCCTCCTGGACGCGGTTTTCCCCGAATCGCGTCTGCCCCGCCCGGACCGCTTCCGCGATCGTTTCCGGGGGGAAGGTCTTGCTCACCGCCAGGAGGAGGACGTCCCCGGGCGCGCGCCCGCACTCCCGGGCCGCCCTGCCGATCTCCTCCCGGATCGATTGAAGGTTCCGCGCAATCGGGTTCATGGGCCTCCGCGCCTCGGCTGAGAATTCGGTTTGAGTTGAGGACCGGGCTTTGTTACCCTGATGCATTCTAGAAGGCTTCGGCCCCCCTGGCAAGGATTCCGATGTTCATCACCTTTGAAGGGATAGAAGGTTCCGGCAAGAGCCTGCAGATCGGGCGGGCGCACGGGCACCTCGTCCGCCGCGGCGTCCCCTGCCTGCTGACGCGGGAGCCCGGGGGGACCGAGTTCGGGCGCGCGCTGCGCCGGGTTTTGCTCAGTCCCGATGGCGGCCGGCGGGAGCCGTGGTCGGAACTCCTCCTCTACCTCGCCGACCGGCACCAGCATCTGCGCGAAGAGATCGAGCCCGCCCTCGGGCGCGGCCAGGTGGTGCTGTGCGACCGGTACCAGGACGCCACGCGCGTCTACCAGGGGGCCGCGCGCGGGATTCCCATGGACGACATCGAGCGGGTGGCCCGGCTCCTGGGCATCATCGAGCCGGACCGGACCGTCCTCTTCGACCTCGACGTGGAAACGGGGCTCGGCCGGGCGCGGGCGCGCAACGGCTCCGACCCGGCCGCGGCGGCCGAGGGGCGGTTCGAGGAGGAGGATCTTTCCTTCCACCGGAAGATCCGCCAGGGCTACCTCGAGCTGGCCCGGCGCTTTCCCGGCCGGATCGAGGTCGTGGACGCCGGCGGGAGTCCGGACGAGGTCTTCGCCCGGGTCCGGGAGCTTCTCGACCGGTGGCTGCCGTGAGCGCGCGCACCCTTCCCCCGAAGACGGCCCCCGGCTTCGACTCCTTCATCGGCAACGCGCGGGCGGTCGAAATCCTGCGGCGCGCGATCGGCCGCGACCGGTTGCCGCACGCCATGATCTTCGCCGGCCCGCCCGGGGTCGGCAAATGCACCCTGGCCCTCATGGCCGCCCGCCGCCTCAACTGCCTCTCCCCGGAAGGGGACGACGCCTGCGGCCGCTGCTCCCCCTGCGTGAGGATCGGCGCCGCCCTCCTGGCGCGGCGGCTGGAATGCGAAAAAAGGGGGGACCGTCCCTGCGGCAGCTGCCCGAGCTGCAGGATCAGGGAGATGCGCCATCCCGATCTGCACCTGGTCGGGCCGGACGAGGGGAAGACGGCGATCGGCATCAAGCGGGTCCGGGGCCTCATCGGGGAAATCGCCTTTCAGCCGATCGAGGCGCGCTACCGCGCCGTGATCCTCGACCCGGCCGACCAGATGACGGTCGAGGCCCAGAACTGCCTGCTCAAGACCCTGGAGGAGCCCCCGAGCCGCACGGTGATCCTTCTCGTGACCTCCAACCCCTACGCGCTGCTCGACACCATCCGCTCGCGCTGCCGCCTGCTCCATTTCGGGGAGATCCCTCCGGAGAGGATCGAACGGCACCTGGTCGAGGCGGAGGGCCGTCCGGCGGCCCAGGCGCGCCTGGCGGCCCTCCTCGGCGGGGGGAGCCTCGGGGCCGCCCTCGAGGTCGACACCGCCGCCTACGGCGGGATCCGGGAGCAGGCGTTCGCCTTCGTATCCCTCCTGCTGCGGAAGGGGTCCTTCCGCGAAGCCAGCGCCGCGGCGGCCCAGGCGGCCCGGGACAAGCAGTCCTTCCCGGTCTACATCGATTCGGTTTCGGCCCTGCTCGAGGATGTCTACTACGCGGGGATCGACCCGGGGCGGGTGGGGCAGCGGGACCTGCTCGACCGGATCGGCCCGCTCGCCCGGTCGGCGCGGCACCAGACCGTGGTGCGCGCCATCGAGGGGGTGCGGAGGCTCAAGCTGAACCTCAGGAGCAACGTGAACCGCCAGATCGCGCTCGAGGCCCTCTTCATCGAAATCACCCGGCGCTGATTCCGGCCGGGGTCTACGGCTTTTCCAGCCGCTCCAGCTTCCGGCGGTATTCCGGGACCCCGGGGGAGTCGGGGTTCTTTTCGATCAGCGACTTCAGGGCGTCGATCGCCCTGGAGCGCTGCCCGCTTTTCTCGTAGGCCTTCGACAGGGCTTCCCAGGCCGGGATGAAGTCGGGCTGGTACCGGAGCGCCTCGAGGTATCGCTCGATGGCGGCCGGATAGTTCTTCCGCTTGAAATAGTAGTCGCCGATATCGACGCTTTCCTCCGCCCGGGCGGGGTCGGGCTCCGGCAGCGGCTCCTCCGCGGCCCTCTCCTCCTCCCCTTCGGCCACGGCGGTGTCCCGGATCAGTCGGGGCCGGCCGGAGTCCTGCGCCCCGGCCGCGTCCGGCCGCGGGAGGGCGGGCGCCAGCAGCAGCGACAGGACCAGCAGGGGTTTCATCATGCGGCACCCCGGGGAATAAGGCATTTCTAAACTCACTGGACATTAAATTTAGCGGATTAATTTTCTCTTGTCAAAGGGACAGTGAGAGATTACAATGCCGCTTAATCCGACTGATCGACCGCACGGACAGGCAGCTTACGGCGGCTCGCGGAATATCGCCAATCGCTCTCTAGCAACCTCCACCGGAGGATCCTATGGTAAACAGGAAGCTCATTCGTCCCAGTTTGTCCGAGATCAAGGACCAGATGCCGCGTTACGGTTCCGTGCCTCGCAAGCGCGTCCCGCCGGAGGTGACCAACGCCGAGAACTATTACTACATCAAGCAGATGGCGGCAAAGACACCGATGGTCGTCGCCCTCATCGACGGCGAGGAGATCCGGGGCGTCATCGAGTGGTACGACAAGAGCTGCATCAAGGTGCACCGCGGCGACGGGCCGAACCTCCTCATCATGAAGCACGTGATCAAGTACATCCACAAGCAGAACGAAGACCAGGAGCCCGACGAGGTCGATCTGGACCACCGCGAAGAGGAGTAACCGGGTCCCCTTGCCAGAACAGGCCGCTTTTACTCCCCGCATCGGCATCACCACCGGCGATCCCGCCGGGGTCGGGCCGGAGGTTTCGCTCCGGGCGGCCGCGGAGGAGGAGTTCGGACGATGCCGCCTGGTGCTCTTCGGCGGCCGCGACCTGCTCGCGGAGCGCGCGCGGGAGCTCGGGCTCCCCTTCCCCTACGAGACCGTGGCCCCCGAAGCCCTGCACGGCGGCCGCCCCCTGCCGGAGCGGGCGGTCGTGGACATCCCGGTCTCGGGCGTCGTCCCCGGGAAGGGATCGAGGGCGAGCGGGGCCGCCGCGGCGCGCAACGTCTGTGAATGCGCCGCCGCCTGCCTCCGGGGGAACCTCGACGCCATGGTCACCGCCCCCCTGAACAAGTGGTTCTTCCAGGAGGCGGGCTACGACTTTCCGGGGCACACCGAGTTTCTGGCCCATCTCTCGGGGGCCCGCGAGATCGCGATGGCCTTTTTGACCGAGCGGCTCCGGGTGGTCCTGGCCACCATCCACTCCCCGCTGCGCACGGTCGTCGACACCCTCTCACCCGACATCGTGTACGGGAAGCTGCGCGTCCTCCTGACCGAGTTCCCGCGCCTGGGGCTCCCCTGCCGGCGGGTGGCGGTCGCGGGGCTCAACCCGCACGCCGGGGAGGGGGGGATCATGGGGTCGGAGGAAGAGAGGGTGCTGCTGCCCGCGATCGGGCGGGCGCGCGCCGAGTTTCCCGCCGCCGTCATCGAGGGCCCGCTCCCGGCCGACACCCTCTTCTGGCGCGCCTACAGCGGCGAGTTCGACGTGGTGCTGGCCATGTACCACGACCAGGGGCTCGGCCCCGTCAAGCTCATCGGCTTCGGGGAGACGGTCAACGTGACGCTCGGGCTCCCCTTCGTGCGCACCTCGGTCGACCACGGCACGGCCTACGAGATCGCGGGGAAGGGGACGGCGCGCCACGACAGCATGAACTCGGCCGTCCGCTGGGCCCTGCGCCTCGCGGCCGCCCGCACCCGGTGCCGGTGACGGCCTATTCCAGCCAGCTGACGAGCGTCCTCACCCCGAACCCCGTGGCCCCCTTGCAGGCGAAGGGGCGCCCGTCGGTCTCCAGGTCCATCCCCGCGATGTCGAGGTGAACCCAGGGGGTGTCCTCGGTGAACTCCTCGAGGAACTTGGCCGCCGTGATGGCCCCCCCCCAGCGGTCGCCGATGTTCTTCACGTCGGCGATCTCGCTCCGGATCGCCTTCCGGTAGGCGTCGTCCATCGGGAGCTGCCAGAGCCCCTCCCCGGTGACGCGGCGGTTCCGGAGCAGCAGGTCCATCGTCTTCTGGTCCGTCCCCATCATCCCGGCGTTGACGCGCCCGAGGGCGACCATGCAGGCCCCGGTCAGGGTGGCGACATCGAGGAGACGGGCGGCGCCCAGGGTCCGGGCGTAGGCCAGCGCGTCGGCCAGGATGAGGCGCCCCTCGGCGTCGGTGTTGATGATCTCCACCGTCTTGCCCAGGTACGATCGGACCACGTCCCCCGGCCGGGTGGCCCGGCCGCCGGGAAGGTTTTCGACCGCCGGGACCAGCCCGATGACGGGGACCCGGGGCTTGAGCCTGGCCAGGGCGGCCATGGCCCCGAGGACCGCGGCGCCCCCGGCCATGTCCCCCTTCATCTCCTCCATCTTGTCCGCGGGCTTGAGCGAGATCCCCCCGCTGTCGAAGGTGACGCCCTTGCCCACCAGGGCGTGCAGCGGACCACGGCCCGGCCGCTTCCCCTTCTCCCCGGGGATTTCCAGGACGATGAGGCCCGGGGGCTCGGCGCTGCCGCGGCTGACGGCCAGGAGCGCGTGCATCCCCATCTTTTCCATCTCTTCGCGGTCCAGGGTCCGCACGGCGAGGCCGGGGATCTCCCGGGCGCGCTCGGCCAGGCGCGCGGGGGTCAGGATATTGGCCGGTTCGTTGGCCAGGGTGCGGGCGAAATTGGTGGCTTCCCCCGTGATGACGCCGCGCCGGATCCCTTCGGCCGCCTCGCCCGCGGCGCGCGCGGGGGCGCCGGGCAGGAGGACGTAGAACCGCTCGAGCTCCCGCCGCTCGCGGTCGCGCGTCTTGTAGATATCGGCCTCGTAGCCGGCGTAGAGCGCCCCCTCGGCCGCCACCCGGGCCGCGAGCCCCGGCGGGTGGTCCCCCCGGCCGAGGAGGGCCATCGTCCGGCAGGCGGCCGCCCGGGCCGCCCGCACCGCGGTGCCGGCGACGTCGCGCAGCGCGGCGGGGTCGAAGCGCCCTTTCTTTCCCGCCCCCACCAGCAGCAGGCGGCGCGCCCGCAGCCCACCGGCGGGGAAGAGGGTGCAGGTCCGGCAGGGTTCCGGTTTGAACTCGCCCGATTCCAGCGCCCTCCGGACCGCGCCGCGGACCCTTGTGTCCAGCGGCTCGAGCGGGGCGAAGTCCCCGGCCTCCTCTTCAAAAACGGGATACGCCAGCAGGTCGCAGGCGGTGTCGGAAAAAGCGCCCGGCCGATACTCTATATCCATATGCAGCCTCCTGTGGTCAGCGACGGTTCTTCATGGCGGCGGCCGCTTCCCGGTCCGCTTCCTTCCGCCGCTCCGATTCTCTCTTGTCCACCAGCTTCTTCCCCCGCGCGACGCCGAGCTCGACCTTGATCTTCCCCCGCTTGAAATAGACGCGCAGGGGGGTCAGGGTCAGCCCCTTCTCCTGCGTCTTCCCGATCAGCTTGCGGATCTCCTGCCGGTGCAGCAGGAGCTTGCGGGGGCGCGTCGGCTCGTGGTTTTCGCGGTTGCCGTGGGAATAGGGGCTGATGTGGCAGTTGAAGAGGAGGGCCTCGCCGTTCCTGATCAGGGCGTAGCTGTCCTTGAGGTTCAGCCGCCCTTCGCGGATGGCCTTGACCTCGGTCCCCAGGAGGCTGATGCCGGCCTCCAGCCTGTCCAGGATGAAATACTCGTGAAACGCCTTCTTGTTGGTCGCGACGACCTTTTCCCCCGCCTGCTTCTCCGCCATGGCCCCGCCGAATCGAAAACCCTATGTATTGGAAATCTGTCTCCCCGAGGGGAAAGTATACTATAAGAGGGGGTAGGTTCTATTTTTTCAGGTGATTTTCGACATATTCGCGCGCCGCTTCCTGCCAGGGGCGCAGCGGCGGGAAGCCCTCGCGCAGCAGGCGGGCGTTGGCCAGGGTGGAGCGGGCGGGGCGCGGCGCGAGGCTGGGGAATTCCGAGGCGGGGACCGGGGTGAGGCTCACCCCGGTCAGCCCGGCCCACTCGACCGAGCGGCGGGCCAGCTCGTACCAGCTGCAGGAGCCGCGGTTGGTGAGGTGGTACACCCCCCGGCAGCCGGCCTCGGCCATCTCGACCGTCCGCGCCGCCGCGTCCCGCGCGCAGGTGGGGCTTCCCGTCTGGTCGTCCACCACCCGCAGCGGCTTCCCCCTCCGGGCGGCGTCGAGGATGGTGCGGATGAAGTTTTTCCCGTGGGGGCCGAAGAGCCAGGAGATGCGCAGGAGGAGGTGCTCCGGGCAGCGCTCGCGGACCAGCGTCTCCCCCAGCAGCTTGGAACGGCCGTAGACGCTCCGGGGGTTCGGGACGTCCTCCTCGACATAGGGATCCGCCTTCTCCCCGTCGAAGACGTAGTCGGTGCTGAAGTGGACCAGCGCGGCGCCCGCCTCCGCGGCCGCCCGGGCGAGGTGGCCCGCCCCCTCTCCGTTGACGCGGAATGCGGCCCCGGGATGCGTTTCGCATTCGTCGACGCGGGTATAGGCGGCGGCGTTGACGACGAGGTCCGGGGCGGCCGCCCGCACGAGCTCCAGGGACGAGGCCTCGTCGGTGATGTCGATGTCGGGCAGGTCGAGCCCCGCGGTGTCATGGCGCGGGGCGAACGCTTCGAGGAGCTCGCCGCCCAGCATCCCGCGCGCACCGACGATGAGGACCCTCATGCCTTCCCCTTTCCGGCGACGGCCCGGGTCAGTCCGGGTTGGCGGCCTGGACCGGGGGCGCCGGGGGGTTCTTGACCTTGAAGTCCGTCCTGGTCGTCAGCGAATTCCCCGAGATCTTGTCCACCACCTGGATTTCCAGGGTGTATTTCCCCGGGGAGACCCCCTTCAGGGGGATCCTGCCGACCAGCACCACCCGCTGGCCGTAGTAGAACTGTTCGGAATTGACGGCGGTGTCCTCGGTCTCCTCCACCACCTTCCCGTCCTTCTTGACGACGAACTTGATGTCGAGCGAAGGCTTCTCGCTGGTCTGGTCGATCTCCATGTTGTAGATCTGCATGTAGGGGACCAGGTTCTGCCCCGGGACGTATTCGGCGGTGACGTTGGGGACCACCCGCATGTCCCCGATGACGTACTGGTCCAGCTGCGTGGCGTTCATCGGCGCGGCCGTGATCGTGTTGGCCAGGATGATGGTGCTCGACTGCAGCCCGGGGGAGTCGAACTTGGGCACGACCAGGCCCACGCTCATGGCCCCCACCTTCTTGCTGTTGACGTCCTTGAGCACCAGGTCGAGCTTGTAGCGCTGTCCGGGCGGCAGGGCGATGATGCGCTGGTAGGCCGACCGCTTCTCCTTCCCGGCGTCGAAGTAGAGGTCGATGAAGTCGCGCGCGATCTCGTCCTCCCATTCCGCGTGGATGCGGTTGGTGAGCCCGGTCACGATGCCGTAGACGTTGATGTGCGCGCGGTTGAAGTCCTTGTCCTTCTTGAATTCCAGGTCCCGGTTGTCGAGTTCCAGGGTGATCGGGACCATGACCTTGTCCTCGGAGAGCTTGATGTAATCGGTCTTCAGGTCGTAGGCCAGGCTGCTGAAGGTGACGTTGGTGGTGACCACGCTCTTGAGGTCCTCGAACTTGATCTTGGGCGGGCGCTGCACGGTGAAGAACTGCTCCATCCGGTCGAACGGTCCGTCCTTGGTGCGGCGCCCCGCGGCCTGGGGGTTGTTGGGGTCGTACCAGCCGCTCGGGTTGAAGAAGGCGCGGTCCCGCTTGTCGGCCAGCCCCATTTCCTCCGCCAGGGTCAGGCCGGCGCCGGGGACGTTGATCAGGGCGTCCTTTTCGTCCGGGCTCATCGCCAGGCGGTACTCCCCGCTGTTGGAGCTGTCGACGAACTCCAGCTCGATGTCGTCGCCGACGCCGTCGATGTGGCGGTACCACCACTTTTCAAAGGGGAAGACGGAAGTGGACCCCCCTCCTTCCAGGCGGCTCCGGTAGTAGATGCCGCCGGTCGGGCGCGATTCGGTCTGGTCGGGGGGGCCCCAGAGGATGTAGACGCGCCCGCGGTCGGTGCGCCAGCCCGGGATGCCGGAGGTGTAGTGCTGGTTGGCGTAGGCGATGCGCCGGTAATGCTCTTCCTTGAAGGAGTTGTAAGGGGAGCGCGGGTCGGGGTTGCGCCGCTGCCAGAACTGCTCGATGAAGCTCTCCCGTTCCTCGTCGTTCTTCAGGTCCTTGAAGAACTGTTTCTCCTCCTCGGAGATGATGTAGACCACGTCCTTGTCGAGCCACTCCTTGTAGCGCTCGGTCTGGCTCCGCTCCCTTTTCCTGGAACTGTCCTGGGCCGCGCCGGAAAGGCAGAGGCCCGATCCCAGGCTGAGGATGGCCAGAACGGCCCAAATTCTTGAAAAACGCATCATCTACCCTCCGGATACTTCATTCCCTCGGAAAAGTATAGGCATTATGCACCAGCGAGTCAACGAAGGGCGATACGCCCCGCACCCCCGCGGGGTTCCACAATCTCCGCCCCGCCGGCAAACTCTTCGTTGAAAAAGGGGGCGGGCAATGACACTATCTTCGATTGCGCACCAACTCAAAGGGGAACGACAAGGAACACCATGACCGACGCGACCAGGAAGCTGACCATTGTCTCGGGCATCCAGCCCTCGGGAAACCTCCATCTCGGCAATTATTTCGGGGCGGTGCAGCAGTTCGTCCAGTTCATCCGGGAAGGGCACGAGTGCTACTACTTCCTGGCGAACTACCACGCGCTGACCTCGGTGCGCGAGCCGGGGCGGCTGCTTGGGCTGACCCGCAGCACCGCGGCCGACTACATCGCCCTGGGGCTCGACCCGGAGCTGGCGGCCATCTACGTGCAGAGCGACCTGCCCGAGGTGTGCGAACTGCAGTGGCTGCTGACCACGGTGACCCCGATGGGGCTGCTCGAGCGCTGCCACGCCTACAAGGACAAGATCGCGCAGGGGCTCTCCTCCGACCACGGCCTGTTCGCCTACCCGGTCCTGCAGGCGGCCGACATCCTCATCGTGCGCGCCAACCGCGTCCCCGTCGGCCAGGACCAGAAGCAGCACATCGAGGTGACGCGCGACATCGCCGGGAGTTTCAACCACCTCTACGGGGAGCTGCTCACCGTCCCCGAGGCCTACATCCCGGAGAGCGTGGCGGTGGTCCCGGGGCGGGACGGCCGGAAGATGTCGAAGTCGTACAACAACACCATCGAACTGTTCGCCCCCGAGGAGGAGGTGCGCCAGCAGATCTTCTCCATCGTCACCGATTCCGCCTCCCTCAAGGAGCCGAAGGACCCGGACAGGAGCATGCTCTACGCGGTCCTGAAACTCTTCTGCACGGAGGAGGAGCGGGAGTACTGGCGCGACCGCTTCACGAGCGGGGGTCTCGGCTACCGCGAGGTGAAGGAGGCGATCTTCGACCTCTACATGCGCCGGTTCGAGCCGGTGCGCGCGCGCCGGCGCGAACTGGAGAGCCAGCCGGAGTATATCGCCGAGGTCCTGCGCCGCGGCGCGGAGCGCGCGCGCCGGGTCGCCGCGCCCCTCCTTCGCGAGGTGCGCGCGGCGATGGGGATCCCCAACCGCTGAACGGGACGGCATCAGCCCGGGAGAGTCATCAATTTTCCGACGCCGACAGCGGAAACCAGCCGATCAGGATCTGCCTGAGCTTCAGGAAGGCGTCGTCGGTGCATCCCGAAAGCGAAACCGTCTCGGCAAGCTGCTGGAACAGCGAGGATGAATGCGGTTTTTTCCCCATCCTCAGGGCTCGATCCATGGCCGGTTTGGGGGGCGCGGGCTTCGCCTCCGCGGCTGATTTCAGAAAGCCTTCATCCAGGAGCCATTGGCGGAGGTCGGGGGACCGTCCTGTCCAGCCCAGCGCCCGATCCACGAGAGGCGAGCTGCTCCACACCCAGTTTTCCAGCTCCGGGTCGATGATCACCACCGCCGCCCGTTCGTCCCATCCCGATCGCGCCAGCTGCTGCTCGAGCTCGCTTTCGAGTTCGAGGCGCGATTGGGCTTCCCGGCCACAGCCTTCCCGGTCAAACATCACCAGGGCCCGGCGATAGGTCCGCTGCCAGGGCCGAAGGAATTCGGTGGATTTTGCCAGGCAGCCCGGATCCCTGTGCGGGTGTACGAATATGTCGTAGTCCCTTTTTTCTCTTAGTGGACGGATTCCCAGAGATTCGTGACGATTCAGCAGGCCCCGCAGGGCGTGTTCCATATTCTTGTCGGCGACCAGGGCGATGAGGTCCTTGCCGGGCGCCTCGGCCTTCATCCCAGAACTCCGGCGGCGAAGATGACGCCCAGGTTGGTCTCCCCCCGCCATTCCGCGAGGGCCGGATGCTCGCTGCCGCGCACGATATCGGTGGCCCCCTCTTCTGTTTTGGCGAAGCAGAGCACATCCTCCGGCCGGACGATGCTCAAAATCACGGGGGAGTGGGTGGCCACCAGAATCTGGGCGTCGTAGACGGAGGAGAGCGACTGGAACAGGGTCTCCACGGCGCGCGGATGGATGCCGTTTTCCGGCTCCTCGATCAGGTAGGCGCCCCTGAATTCCGGAAGATACGCGGGCAGTGTCAATGCCAGCAGCCGGAGCGTCCCGTCGGACGCCATCCATGAAGGGACTTCCAGCCCGTCCCGGTACCTCAACATCATGTAACGGTGCCGGTCATCCGCCCTCTCGACGGTACGGATGCCCTCGAGATCGGGCAGGGCCGTCCGCAGGTGGGCGATCCATTCCCCCAGGACAGGGGAACCCTTTTTTTCGAGCTCGGAAATCACCCAGGGGAGGTTGGAGCCATCCGGCCGGAATCCCCGGATTTGTCCGGGCGGGCTGGCCCGCCGGATGAGCAGGCTGTTGAGGATGATCTGTTGCAGACCGTTGATCAGGAACCCCTTGAGCCAGCTTGAAACCGGGAATCTGGATTCGTCTTCCGGGAGGTTGCCCAGGGCGCTCTTCATCGGGCCAAGTTTGAAGGAATGATCCCAGCCTTTCCCCGTTTCGTCGTAAAAGTTGTCGTTGCCTTTAGCTACCTTCCGGATAACGGTTTTTGAGCCCCGGGAGGATTTCGGCGACAGGATCGTATTGGGGGGCGTCCGCAGGAAAGGAAAAAAGTCTCTCTGGGGAGGTTCGGCGACCGGGGCATTCCTGAGCAGAACGCTTTCCGCCAGTATCGACAACTCCTCCGTTTGCGGATGGGCCCCGACGGCGACTTCGTAGCGAATGGTATCGAAATCCCCGTTGCCCCCCGTCTTCCGGAGTTTTGCCGGTATCGCCGCCTCGATGGCGAGTTCGAATCTCTGCCCCTCACGGCGCCATACAAGATCCTGGAAATTCGCCGTGCGCTCGCCGACGGCCGATTCCAGGCCGTCGGATACGAGCCGGCCGAGGAAGGCGGGAACATCCAGGAAAGTGGTCTTTCCGCTGGCATTGGGTCCGATCAGGACGTGAAATCCGCCAAGGCTCTGGCGCACGTACCTGAGGGAACGGAAATTCAGGGCCTCAATAAGCGTAATCACTTTCCCCTCTATGGTTATTCTTGAAAATCCGCTGTTTCGGATCATGCCTTCAGGAATCGATCGGCCGATTATACCACTTATCGGTCTTCGGGGCGTCGTAGCAACCGAAATGCTCGAGCAGGGCTTCGGAGTCCTCCGAGGCGAAAAGCATCCGGCGGTGCGCCGCCTTGATGAAGCCCTCCCGCACGGCGTGATCCAGAAAGGCCAGCAGCGGGTCGTAGAAGCCCGAAACATTGAGAAGGCCGCACGGTTTCCGGTGAAAGTCGAGCTGCCCCCACGTCAGGAGTTCCGTCAGCTCCTCCAGGGTCCCGAACCCGCCGGGGAGGGCGATGAAGGCGTCGGAGAGGTCGAACATCCTCTGCTTGCGTTCGTGCATGCCGCCGACGATCTCGAGCCCGGTGAGGCCCCCGTGCGCCACCCGCGCGGCGAAGGCTTCCGGGATGACGCCGGTGACCCTTCCTCCCGAAGCGAGCACGGCGTCGGCCAGCTCCCCCATCAGTCCCACCCGCGCCCCCCCGTAGACCAGCTCGAGGCCTTGCCGGACCAGCGTGCGGCCCAGGGTGCGCGCGGCTTCCCGGTATTTTGCGCCGGTGCCGGCGCTCGAGCCGCAGTAGACGCACACCGCCTTCATCGGGCGCACGCCTCCTCCACCTCCTCGACCGTCTTCGGGACCGGGGGGCCCAGGACGCGGGCCCCTTCGGGGGTGACCAGGACGTCGTCTTCGGTGCGGATCCCCCCGAAGCCGGCCAGGGGGGCGATCCGGTCGTAGTCGAGAAATTCCCGGTGGAGCCCTTCGGCGCGCCAGCGCTCGATGAGGGCGGGGATGAAGTAGACCCCCGGCTCCACCGTCAGCACGAACCCCGCCTCGAGCGGGCGGCTGAGCCTCAGGTAGTTGAGCCCGAACTGACCCGGGCGCTTCTCCTTTCCGTGCCCGACCACGTCCCCGAGGTCCTCCATGTCGTGCACGTCGAGCCCGAGCATGTGGCCGATCCCGTGCGGCAAAAAGAGCGCGTGGGCCCCCGCCTCGACCGCGGCCGCGGGGTCCCCCTTCATCAGCCCCAGGCCGCGGAGCGCTTCGGCCAGGCGGCGGCAGGCGCCGAGGTGGACTTCGCGGTAGGAGACGCCGGGGCGGATCATGGCGATGGCCTCCCGCTGCGTCCCGAGCACGGCGCGGTAGAGGTCGGCCTGGAGCGGCGAGAAGCGCCCGGAGACGGGGAAGGTGCGGGTGATGTCCGAAGCGTAGCCCATCGGGGACTCCGCCCCGGAGTCGTTGAGCACCAGCCCCCCCGCGGCGAGGACATTGTCGTAGGAGTGGTTGTGCAGCACCTCCCCGTGCACCGTCACGATCGGGTCGTAGGCCTGGGCGCGGTCTTCGGCGAGGGCAATCGCCTGGATCAGGCCCGCCAGCTCGCTTTCCTTCATCCCGGGGCGCGCCGCCGCCATCGCCGCGCGGTGCATCCGGCCGGTGATCCCGAGCGCCTCCTCGATCTCGGCCACCTCCTCGGGGCCCTTGACGCTCCGCTCGATCGCCACCTGCTCCATCAGGAGGGAGGAGGCGCGCCCCCCCACTTCCTCCATCGGGATGTCGAGCAGGCGCGAGAGGGCGTAGACCGAGGAGTGCCGGTAGGGGGGGAGGTAGTGGACGGGCTGCCCCTGCCGCCGCGCCTCGTCGAGGACTCCCCGGAGGCTCTCCGCCGGGCGGACGTCGTCGATGCCGGCCGCGGCCGCCAGCTCCTCGAGCGAGGGGCGCGGGCCGGTCCAGACGATGTCGTCGAGGCTCGCCCCGTCGCCGAAGAGGATGTCGCGCCCCGCTTCCGGCAGCGAGAGGAGGGCGAGGTCCGGTTCGGCCAGCCCGGTGCAGTAGAGGAAATGGGAATTCTGCCGGAAGGGGTAGGTGTTGGCGGCGTAGTTGCGCGGCTGGGGCGCGTGCCCCAGCCAGAGGATCGGGCCGCCTCCGGTCCGGGCCCGGATCCGGTCGCGTCGCCCGCGGAAGATCGCGGCCCAGTCGGCGTTCGGGGAAGCTGTTTTCACGTCAGGCTCCTTTGTGGCTGGGTCCCATTATAGCAGGGGGGGAGGGATTTCTTGACAGGGTGAACCCCGCCCCCTTATCTTTGATACCTTTGCTTCGGCGGTTTTGCGGTCCGGGAAGGGAATATGCACTACAGCAGAGGGACGATCGAGCGCGGCTACACCAACAGGGTCCTCCGCGTGGACCTCGCCGCGCGCTCGGCCGCGGTCCGGACGCTCGACCCGAAGGTCCGGGACTATTTCCTGGGGGGGCGCGCCCTGGGCCTCTACCTGCTGCACCAGGCGGTCTCGGCCGCCACCCGGCCCGAGGACCCCGAAAACCCCCTGATCGTGGCCAACGGCCCGCTCGGGGGGATCCCCCAGTTCCCGGGGGCGGCCAAGGCGATGGCGGTCTCCCTCTCCCCCCTGACCCGCATCCCCGGGGTGTCCAACTTCGGCGGGTATTTCGGGGCCTACCTGAAGTACGCGGGGTTCGACGCCCTCGAGGTGGTCGGGAAATCGGCCGGGCGGGCGATGGTGGTCGTCGACGGCCTGCGGGGGGAGGTGCGGATCGAGGAGGCGCCCCCGGGGGAGGAGGCGTTCGAGCTGGAGGGGGAGATCGCCCGGCGTTTCGAGGCGGCCGGGGTCGACCGGCGCCGCATCGCCTTCCTCTCCACCGGCGTCGGCGCCGCCCACACGGCCTACGGCTGCATCAACAGCCACTACTGGGACGTCACCAAGCCGCGCGAGGGGGGGCGCGGGATCTTCCGGGTCAAGCAGGCGGGAAGGACGGGCCTCGGCACCGTTATGCGGGACAAGAACCTCGGCGCGATCGTGGTCGTGGCCGAGAGCCCGCGCGGCGAAAACCCCTACGGCGCCGCCGACTGGGAGCGCGCCCGCCGGGCGGGGGGGCGGCTGCAGAAGGTGGTGCGCGAGGTCGACCCCGGGTCGCTCCAGATGGCGCGCAAGGGGAGCGCGGGGCTCATCACCTTCATGAACAGGGAGGAGTACCAGTCGCTCCCGGTCCGCAACTTCCAGCTCGGCTCCGACCCCAGGGCGGGACAGATCTGCGGGAGGCACTACGCCGAGCACCTCTTCGACCACCGGGGGATGGACGGCTGCTTCCCCGGCTGCAACCTGCAGTGCACCAAGGGGGGGTGCGTGACGCTCCGGAGCGGCCCGCACGCCGGGCGCCGGGTGTGGGTGGACGGGCCCGAATACGAGACCGCCGCCGGCTTCGGGTCGAACCTCGGCATCTGGAACCCCGAGTTCATCATGGAAGCCAACTGGCACTGCGACAACTACGGCATCGACACCATCACCACCTCCTGCATCATGGCGTTCCTGATGGAGGCGCTGCAGCGCGGCTACCTCGAGCCGGGGGACGGCGGGGGCCCGGCGCTCTCGTGGGGGGACGAACCGGCCGCCCTGGAATTCATCCACCGCCTGGCGCACGGGTCGGGCGAAATGGCGCGCGCCGCCGGGAGGGGGATCGGGGAACTGGTCGCCTGGGTCGCCGCGCGCCATCGCGCCCGGACGGGGGAGGACGCGCTCCCGGAACTGGAGACGTTCGCGATGCAGACCAAGGGGCTTCCCTTCTCCTTCTACCGGACCCACCGCTCCCTCTCGATGCAGGCGTCCTACGCCGCGGCGAGCGACATCGGCGCCCACCACGCCGCCGCCTGGCTGATCAAGGCCGACCTCCTGGGCGCCTTCCCCACCTTCGAGGACAAGGCCCGGGCGCTGGTCAGCTACCCGCGCGTGCGCCTGGGGAACGACAACATGGGGGTGTGCAAGCTCCCCTGGGTCGATGTCTTCAACCCGGAATCGAACGCGCGCGGGGAGGGGGACGTCAACATCAACCCGGCGACGCAGGAGATCTACGCCGAGTACTACAACGGCGTGCTGGGGACCGAGCTGGGGTGGGAGGAGATCTTCGCCCGCACCGACCGCGACATCAACCTGCAGCGGGTCCTGAACGTGCTCCGCTACGGGGAGGAGACCTCGCGCCACGACTGGATCCCCGACCGCGCCCTCGGGCCGACCGACGACCTCCTCTACGAGGCGGAGGCCGCCTACAACGACGGGGAGCTCGCCGCCTGCTGCGGCCTCGCGCCCGAGCGGCTCGCGGAGCTGCCGACGGCGGAAAAGCGGGAGCGGCTCATGGCCTGCCGCAAGGAGCGGCTGCGGGGGCTGATCGCGGCCTACTACCGCGAGCGGGGGTGGAGCCCGGAGGGGGTCCCGCTCCCCGAAACGCTCTCGCGGCTCGGGCTCTGGGAATTCCTCGGCGAAGAAGCGCGCGCCCTCCTCCTCCGGCTGGCCCCGCAGCCCGTCGCCGCCGACTAGGTCCTGTCGATCAGCCGGCGCAGGCGGGCGATTTCCTCCCCCAGTTTCCGCTCGCGCGCGTGCAGCCGGAGCAGGAAGAGGGCGAGCACGATCCAGATGACGGCGTTGGCCGCGAAGAGATAGTTCATGGTGTTCATGGGGCAGACTCCCTGAAAATCATTCCGCCAGGCGCCCGAGCCGTTCCAGCTCCTCCTCGAGCGATTCCAGCGCGTAGCGCCGCCGCAGCAGGTAGACCAGCAGCAGCTCGAAGGCCGCCAGGCAGGCCCAGAACGCGGGGCGCATGGCCGGGTCGATCCCCCCGCTCTCGAGCATCGGCGAGGGGTGGATGTCGCGCCACCAGCGGATGGAGAACCAGACCAGCGGGGCGTCGACGAAGGCCACGATGCCGAACACGGCGGCGATCATCGCCCGCCGGTCGGGGTCCTCGAGGTAGCGCCGCACGAGCAGGTAGGCGACGTAGAGGAGACAGAGGACGAGGGACGAGGTCAGCCGCGGCGACCAGGTCCACCAGACCATCCAGACCGGCTTGGCCCAGATCGGGCCGGTGAGGAGGACGATGGCGAAAAAGGCGACCCCGGTCTCGGCCGCGCAGAGCGCCAGGCGGTCCCACCGCCGCTCCCGGCGGGCCACGTAAGCGATCGAGGAGGCGAAATTGACGCCGAAGGCCGTCAGCCCCGCGACGGCGGCGGCCACGTGAAAGTAGAAGATGCGCTGCAGGTCCCCCATGGTCCGCTCCCTGGGGGCGTCGACGAGGGCCAGGTAGAGCGCGGCCAGCATCGCGATCCCCAGGATGCCCCACAGGACCGGGTCCAGGCGGGCGGAGGTCCGTTCGTTCATCCTAGTCCTCCAGAACGTGCTCGAAGAGCAGATAGGCGATCGTGCCGAACACGACCGTGAAAACCGACAGGACGGCGAGCGGGAGCCGGAGCTCCCCCCGGTCCGCCCCGCCCAGGACGAGGGCCGTCGCCTCCACCGCGTGGATCAGCACCGGCAGGACCACGGGGAAGAGGATCACGGGGAGGAGCACCTCCCGCATCCGGGTGTTCACGGCGACGGCCGCCAGGAGCGTCCCGACGGCGGTGAACCCCAGCGTCCCGACGAAAAACACCAGCGCGAGCCAGGGGAGTTCGCCCCAGACTTCGAGGTTGAAGAAGACGAGGCTCGCGACGAAGATGACGGCTTCGGCCGCGAGCATGAAGACGGTCCCGGCCAGCATCTTCCCGAGGTAGAGGACCCCCCGGTCCGCCGGCATCATCATCAGCCCCTCCAGGCAGCCGTTTTCCTTCTCCGCCGCGAACATCCGGTTGAGCCCCAGCGTCCCGGCGAAGGCGAAGGCGACCCAGAGGACCCCGGGCGCGGCCGCCCGCGCCTCGACCTCGCCCGAACGGAGGGCGAAGTGGAAGACGACCAGGACCACGATCCCGAAGAACAGCATCGTGTTGAGCGAGTCCTTGGTTCTCAGCTCGATCGCGAGGTCCTTGCGGAACACGGCCCAGAGCCTTCTCATGACGCCCCCCCGCCGGCGGGGGGGCGCGGGCCGAGGATGGCCGCGTACCGCTCGCGGAAGGCGTCGAGCGGGAGGGAGTCCCGCTCGACGTCGAGCGCGGCCGTCCCCCGGTCGATCACCACCAGCCGGCTCGCCAGCTGGTGGCCGAGCCCGGCGTCGTGGAGCGCCATGACGCACGTCTTTCCCGCGCGGCGCGCCCCGGCGAGGTAGCCCTTCAGAAAATCGGCGCCGGCCTGGTCGAGGCCCGTGAAGGGCTCGTCGAGCAGGAGAATGTCGGGGTCGTGCAGCAGCGCCCGGGCGATGCCCAGGCGCTGCTGCATCCCCCGGGAGTAGGTGCGCACCGGTTCGCGCTCCCGCCCGGCGAGCCCCACCGCGCCGATTTTCCCGGCGAGCGAGGGGTCGTCGGCCGGCACCCCCGCCAGATGGGCGAAGAAGCGCAGGTTTTCCAGGGCGGTCAGGTCGGGGTAGAGGGAGGTGTGGTGGGAGAGGTATCCGATCCGGCCGCGGGTCCGGGCGGGGGTCTCCCCGCCGGCGCCTCCGGCCGCCGGCGCGATCCGGCAGGTGCCGGCGGAGGGGCGCGCGAGCCCCGCCAGGATCCTCAGGAAGGTGGTCTTCCCGGCGCCGTTTCTGCCGAAGAGGGCGATGAAGTCCCCCCGCGCGATCCGCAGGTCGAGGCCGCGCAGCGCGCTCTGCCTGCCGTAGTATTTGGCCAGTCCCCGGACTTCGATCATGGCTTTACTTTTTCGCTGTACGCCTTCGCCGTACGCCCCCGGCCGGGGGGCCGGTTGCAGGCGTACCAGAGCGGGAGGATGAAGGCGAGGAGCAACAGGGGGCCGATGACGAGGGCGTTTCGCCCCACCGCCGAAGGGCGGGCCACCACGCGGTCCCCCTCTTCCGCCTCCTCCGCCCCGGGCGCGGACGCCCCGGGCGCGGACGCCGCGGGCACCGGGGTCCCGCCCGAGAAGGTCCAGGCCGCCTCCGTCCCCGCGCCCGCCGCGGGGCTCGAGTAGACGGCCATGCCGCCGGGCGACTCGACCCGCTCGATCCCCGCCCCCTCGAGGAGCATGTCGGCGGGGAGGACGCCGATATGGAACGCTTCCACGTCGCGGTGGAACTTCTTGACGAACGTGTAGGCGCGGTCGGCGTAGGGGAGCGCCTGCTCCGCCTCGATGAGGGTCAGGCCGGGGCGCAAGGGGTAGAGGGTGTAGTAGCTCTCCCCGTCGGCGCTTTCGAGCGCCGGCTGCACCAGCGGCATGGTGGAGTCGGGGGCCGTCACCCGCATCCGCGGCGGCTGGAGGATCCCCGGCGCCTTGGAGATCCGGAAGGTGCCCGCCGGGTCGGCGTAGATCCTGGGGGGACGGGAGCGGTTATGGAGGGTCCAGGTTTCGAGCGCCTGGATCCGGTCCCCGGAGAACTGGAACGCCATCTGGACCTTTTCCACCCGGATGTCGGCGTCGGAAGAGGTGGTCTCGTAGACTTCGAGCTCCACCCGGGCCACCCCCGCGGCGTCGAAGGCGAGCGGGGCGTGGTAGGGGACCCCCCGCCAGGAGGCGCGCAGCATCAGCCGCTCCGACCGGGGGAGCCCCTCGATGCGCACTCCCCCCGCGGCATCGGTGACGGCGCTCCGGATGGTCCGCATCCCCCCCTCCAGCTCGAGGATCTCGAGCGGGGCGCCGGAGGGGAGGATCGAGGGGTCGGTCCGGTTGACCAGCCGCCCTTCGACGACGCCGCGCTCCTGGGCCCGTGCCCCGGCCGCGGAGAGGATCAGGATCAGAATCAGGCGCACCGTTTTCATGGTTTTAAAGCCGCTTTCCGCAGTCCGCACAGAATTTCTTGCCGGGGGAGACGGCGGCGCCGCAGGCGGGGCAGCGGGCGCTGTCACGCTCTTTCTTCCCCCCCGGCCCGAGCCCGGCCGCCCGCCGGCCGCCGGGAGCCCCGAGCCGCTCCAGCTCCTCCAGGATGCGGGCCGCCTCGGCCCGGTGTTCCGCCCGGAGCATTTCGTAATCGGCCTCGAGGAGGCGCCCCATCCCGAACTGGAACTCCAGCTCCTTGAGGTTGCGGTAGCACGCCGTCTTGCGCTCGAGCAGGCGGTCGCGCTCCGTTTCCCCCCCGGCGTCCGCCCCCGGGGGCGCGCTCCTGAAGAGGGGGGCGAGGACGAACCCTCCCGCGACCACGACGGCCACCGCGCACACGATCCAGAGCATCGCCACTCCCTGTCAGCCGGCCCCCGGGCCGGCGCCCGTCAGCGAACGGCCTCCCCGGGGCGGCCGCCGCGCTTTGAGTTCAAAAGGGTCAGGAGGGTCCCCAGGACCAGGATCCCGGACCCGAGCCAGAGCCAGAACACCAGGGGGTTCACGTGCGCCTTGATCTCGAAGGCGTCCCCCGTGATGCCGGTGAAGACCACGTACAGGTCCTCCTTCGGGGTGCTGCGAAGGCCCACGGTCGTGGTGGTCTGCCCCCCGGAATCGAAGATGCGCTTTTCCGCGGTCAGGGTGCCGGCCGGCCGGCCGTCGCGGGTGACCTCGATCACCGCCCGCCCGTACTCGTACAGGGCCTCCCGCCCCTGGTGGAAATCGGCCAGGGTGAGGGCGTAATCGCCCACCCTCCCCGTCTCCCCCGTCTGGAGGTGGAGCGTGGCCTCCCGGTTGAAGGCGTTCCCGGCGAACCCCACGAACATGAGCACCACGCCGAGGTGGACGACGTACCCCCCGTAGCGGCGGGTGTTGCGGAGGACGAGGCGGCCGAGGGCTTCGGGGAAACGTTCCCCGTGCTGCCGCATCCGTACCCGGGCGCCTTCGGCGAACTCCTGGACGATGGTCGCCAGGACGAAGGCGCAGAGGGTGAGGCAGACGGTCACGTAAAAATTCCGGAGCCCCCCGGCGAGGAGCCCGGCCAGGGCCAGGGCGGCGGCGACGCCGGGCCACAAAAACGCCCGGCCGAGGGCGGCGGGCGAGGCCCGGCGCCAGGCCAGCAGCGGCCCGATCCCGGTCAGCAGGAGCAGGAGCAGACCGATCGGGACGTTGATCCTGTCGAAGAAGAGGGGGCCGACCGAGATCTTGGTCCCCCGGATCCATTCCGACAGGGCGGGGAACATCGTGCCCCAGAACACGGCGAAACAGGCGGCCACCAGCACGAGGTTGTTGAACAGGAAGGCGCTTTCGCGCGAGATCATCGAGTCGAGCCGCCGCTCGCTCCGCAGGTACGGCTGCCGGTCGGCCAGGAGCAGGAGGGTGCCGGCGAGCACGAAGGCCATGTAGTAGACGAAGAACCTTCCCAGGTTCGAGTCGGCGAAGGCGTGCACCGAATTGACGATCCCGCTGCGGGTGAGAAAGGTCCCGAAGATCCCGAGGAGGTAGGTGAGGAGGACCAGGATGACGTTCCAGACCTTCAGCATCCCGCGCCGCTCCTGCACGACGATGGAATGGAGGAAAGCGGTGCTCACCAGCCACGGCATCAGGGAGGCGTTCTCCACCGGGTCCCACCCCCAGTACCCCCCCCACCCGAGCACGACGTAGGCCCACTTGCCGCCGAGGATGATGCCGATCCCCAGCAACAGCCAGACCACCAGCGTCCAGCGCCGGACGATCCGGACCCAGGCGTTGCCCTGCTGCCGGGTGACGAGGGCGGCGACGGCGAAGGCGAAGGGGACCACGAAGCCGATGAAGCCCACGTAGAGGATCGGGGGGTGGATGACCATGGCCCAGTACTGGAGCAGCGGGTTGAGCCCCCTCCCGTCGGCGGGGACGAAGGGGGCCGTCGCGCCGTCGGGCGAGATCCGGACCAGCTGGTCGAAGGGGTTGGACAAAAAGAGGTTGAGCGCGAGGAAGAAGGCGAGGTTGACCATCAGCACGGCGACCACCCAGGGCATCATGTCCCGGTGGCGGCGGCGGTTCTGCACGATGACGAGGCCCGAGAGGAGGGCGGTGAAGAACACCCACAGGAGCATCGAGCCGTCGTGCCCCCCCCAGATGGCCGAGATCTTGTACAGGATGGGGAGCGAGCGGCTGCTGTTGTTGGCCACGTGGGAGGTGGCGAAATCGTCCGCCAGCATGAGGTAGAGGAGGGCGCCGAAGGCGAGGAGGGCGGCCGCCGAGGCGGCGAGCGCCGCGCGCTCCCCGCTCCAGACGACGCGGCGCCGGGCGAGGGAGGCGCCGGTCAGCGAGGCGATGAGGGCGTAGAGCGAAAGGCACAGGGCCAGGAGAAGGCAGAAATTTCCGAAATCGGCCATGAAGTCCCTGAAGTCAGGAGGTTCTCTCGTCGTACTCCGCTTCGTATTTCGAAGCGCACTTCGCCTCTATCCGCCGGGCTTCGAAGACGCCGTCGGGGGCGACGGTCCCTTCCACCAGGGCCTTCGACCCGTCCTTGAAGGTGTCGGGGATGATGTCCGCGCCGGTGTAGCGGACGCGGATGCTCGACCGGGGGCTCGAGATGACGAACTCCATCTGCGGCCGGCTCCGGTCGATCGATCCCTCGACGACGTCCCCGGCGAGCTTGAAGCGCTTCCCCTCGTATTCCCCCCGCAGCGAGCTGAACTCGTCCACCGTGATGTAGTAGGCCTTGCTCTCCTGGAAGCCCACGAACCCGAGCCACGCCAGGGCCGCGACGATGATGAGGCCTCCCACCCAGAATTTCTTTCCTGCGCCCATAACGCTTCTTTCCGGAACGGTTCCCAATCCCATCGAGTATACCACAGGCCCGGGCCGACCCGCGAGTTACAGGGCCCGCATGAATTCGGGGCGCAGCAGCTCCGGGTCCTTTCTTTCCAGCACTTCCCGGATGAGGCCGAGGGCGCGCCCCTTTTCCTCCGGCATCCGGATCCTGAGCGGCAGGTAATTGGAGGCGTGGTTGGAGGCGAAGAAGCAGCGGGTGACGTCGGTGTGGGCGATCATGATCCCCAGCTCCTGGATGAGGCCGAAGGGGGAGGGGAGGACCAGGCGGCCGCTCCGGAGGTCCTCTTCGATCGGGGTGCCGGGGACGACGATGAGGGAGAGGGCGCCGACGAAATCGGGGTCCATCTCCGACAGGACCCTGCCGGTGTCCCGCGCGTGCTCCTGGCTCAGCTCGACCCCGCCGATCCCCAGCAGCACCGTGATCGAGAGGAGGATGCCCGAGCTCTTCACCCGCTTTCCCGCCCGGACCATCTGCTCCGCGGTGGCGTTTTTGCGGATCCGCCGGAGCACCTCCGGGTTCCCCGATTCCAGCCCCAGGTAGAGGATGCCGAGCCCCAGGGAGCGGAGCTCTTCGAGCTCCTCCGGCTCCTTTTTCAGGATGTCGACGGCGTTGGCGTAGATCCCCACCCGCTCCAGCCCGCGGATCTTCTCCCGGAGGTAGCCGAGCACCCGCACCAGCTCCGGCTGGGTCATCACCAGCGCGTCCCCGTCGGCCAGGAAAACGCGCCGGATCGGGCCGCAGGCGGAGGCCTCGTCGATGTCCTCCCGGATCTCCTCGAACGACTTGACGCGGAAGGTCTTCCCCCGGAAGGAGTGGCAGAAGGTGCAGCGGTTGTAGGAGCACCCCACCGCCACCTGCAGGATCAGGCTGTCGGCCTCGCTGGGAGGCCGGTAAATCATCCCTTCGTACTTCATGGTATTAAATATATACGGGCGGGGGGCGGATGACAAACGGGAGCCCCGCCGGAGGCGATTTGTCTAAAGGTTCCGCCTCCCCCCAACGATAACCTGAGTGCGGTGCGGGGGGGCATAAGCCTTTCATATAAATGCATTTGAGCTCCCCGGCACCCGGCCCCGGAGCGGGGCGTGAGATCCCATGGAACCGAAAGACACGCCCAAGAGCGATCTTGCAGAGGAACTGGAGTCGCTGCGCGAGGAGATCGCGCACCTGCACAGCCTCATCCTGCGCCCGTCCCCCAGCGGCGCCGCGAGCGCCCCCCCCGCCCCGGCCGGCGCCCCGGAGCGCCCCCCCGTCCCCGCCAGGGTCCGCGCGCTCGAGAGCGAGAAACAGCTCCTCGGGTGGCTCGTCGACAGCAGCGTCGACGGCATCATCGCCTTCGACCGGGACGGGTTCTTCACGGTCTGGAACCCCGCGATGGAGAGGATGTTCGGCCTCGCCGCGGGGGAGGTCCTCGGCCGCCCCGCCTTCCTGGCCTGCCCCTTCCTGGAGGAGCTGGGGGAGGACGCGAACATCGGTGCGGCGCTCGAGGGGCGGAAGAGCGTTTCGAAGGGGAAGTGCTACACGGCCCCGGGGGGCGCGAGCGTCTGGTTCGAGGGGTACTACGGTCCCATCCACGGCCCGGGGGAGGGGGAGGTGATCGGGGGCCTGGCGATCGTGCGCGACGTGACCGAGCGGGCGCTGGCCGAGGAGGCGCGGCGCGCGAGCGAGGAGCGCTACCGGGAACTGTTCGAAAACGCCTACGACATGGTCTACACCCACGACCTCTCCGGCAGAATCACCTCCATGAACAAGGCGGCGGAGCGGATGCTGGGATACTCCCTGGAGGAGGCCCTCCGGATGCGGTTCAGCCAGCTGGTGGCCCCCGAATCGAGGGCGGCCGCCCGCAGGATGATCGACCGGCAGATCGCCGACGCGGTGCCGATGACGGCCGAACTGGACGTCATCGCCAAGGACGGCGCCCGCTTCACCTTCGAGGTGAGCCACCGTCTCATCTTCCGCGAAGGCCGCCCCCACGGGATCCAGGGGATCGCCCGGGACGTCAGCGAGCGGAAGAGGGCCGAGGGGGAGCTCGCCGCGGCCAACCGCAGGCTCGAGGCCTGGGTGCGGGACCTGGAGCAGCGCACCCGCGAGATGACGCTGCTCGGCGAGATGGGCGACATCCTGCGCGCCTGCCTCACGGCCGAGGAGGTCTACGAGGTGATCGTGCGGATCGCCCGGGAGATCTTTCCGGAGGAGGCGGGGGCGCTCTACGTGATGGGCCCGCTCCGCAACATCGTGGAATCGGTCGCCGGGTGGGGGGACGCGGAGCGGATGGCGACCACCTTCACCCCCGACGAATGCTGGGCCCTGCGCCGGGGGAGGGTGCACTGGGTGGAGGACACCGGCGTCGGCCTCCTGTGCAAGCACCTGGAGACCCCCCCTCCGCGCGGCTACCTCTGCGTCCCGATGATGGCCCAGAGCGAGGCGGTGGGGGTGCTCCACCTGGCCCACGCCGACGGGACGCCGCTCGGCGAAGCGAAGCAGCGGCTCGCGACCGCCATGGGGGAGCGGGTCGCCATGGCGCTGTCGAACCTGCGCCTGCACGAGACGCTGCGCAACCAGTCGATCCGCGACCCGCTGACCGGGCTCTTCAACCGCAGCTTCATGGAGGAGGCGCTCGAGCTGGAGCTGCGGCGCGCGGCGCGCACCCAGGGGACGCTGGTGGTGATCATGGCCGCGCTCGACCGGTTCCAGAAAATGACCGAAGACTGGGGGCTCGACGCCGGGGACTCCCTCCTCTGCCGGACCGCCGCGCGGCTGCAGTCCAGGATCCGCAAGGGAGACGTCGCCTGCCGCTTCAGCGGGCACGCTTTCGTGCTGCTCCTTCCCCACAGCGGCCGCGACGTCGGCCGGAGGCGGGCCGAGACGCTGAGGGACCTGGTGCGGGGGATGGACGTGCAGTATCCCGGGGCGCGGGAGGGGGACCGGGTCTCCGCGTCGGTCGGGATGGCCCTCTTCCCCGATCACGGGCAGACCGTGGAGGCCCTCCTGCGCTCGGCGGAGGCGGCCGTCGGCCGGGCGCGCTCGGGGGGCGGGGACTCGGTGGTGGTCGCCAGCTGACGCCGGCTCCCCCCCAACGCATTTTTTTCTTGGCCTTTCCGGGGAGTTGGGTCAGAATTGCCCTTCAGGCAAACAGCGCTCCCCCCGCCCCTGATGAAGCAAACCGAAGATGCGTCGTCGCTGGTGCGTCACGGGCAGGCTCTACTCACTCGGGTTCATCGCGCAATGGAACGGGAAGGCAGCACGGACGGCGAACTGGAAGCCCTCTGGGGGAAGCTCGAGGAGCTGAAGCGCCTGGAACCGGAACTCGCCCCGGAGGCCGCGCCCGCGCCCCCGGCCGCCGGCGGGGACGCTTCCCGCATCCGCGCCGCGATCGAGGAGCGGATCGGTTTCCTACCCCCCTGCTTCATTCCCGCCCTCGAGTTTCCCGACATCCTCGAAGACCTCTGGCGCCGGTACCGTGCGGGCTTCTGCGACAACCCGCTCCCGGAGCTTTTCAGGGAGAAGCTCCGGCTGCGCCTCTCCCGTTCGACGACCTCCCCCTATTTCGCCGTGGTGCACGCGTGCACCCTGCGCGAGCTGGGGGTCGGCGCGCGCGAGGTGAGGGAACTGCTGGAACTCCCGGAGCCCGACGCCGGGGAGATCGAAAACGCGCTCTCGGCCCTGGCCGGCACGACACGCTCCTCCGGATCCTGGCCCGCCGGCGTCCCCGGGTTCGAGGAGGGGGTGTCCACCCTCGCCCTGGCCCTCTTTTTGGGGGTCCCCGGGGCGGAGCGCGCGACGGCGGGGCTGAAGGACCTGCTGGGGGACGCCTGGTACCTTTCGCTGACGCTCCTGCTCGCCGCGGCCCGGGGGGAGCACATGTGGATGGAGGCGCACCCGGAGATCGGGAGCGAACTCCACCCGGCGGTGCGGGCCCATTTTCTCCCCCTGGTGCACCAGGAGCCGCGCCTGGTCGAGATCTTCCGCAACCCCGGGGAGTATTTCCGCCGCAGCGGCACCGGGGAACGGAAGGAGCGCGAAGGGATCTACCGGGAGATGTTCGAAAACGCCAGCGACATCATCTACACCCACGACTTCGAGGGGAGGATCCTGTCGATCAACCGGGCGATCGAGCGGATCGCGCTCTACACCCGCTCCGAGGCGCTCGAGATGAAGTTCACCGACCTCCTGACGCCCGAGTGCGCCCACCTGGGGGAAGTGCTGACCGACCCGCAGGTGGCGGGCGAAATCCCCCTGAATTACGAACTGGAGATCGTGGCCAAGGACGGCGGCCGCGTCGCCCTGGAGGTCAGCACCCGCCCCCTCTTCCGCGAGGGGAGGGCCGTGTCGGTGCAGGGGATCGCGCGCGACATCACCGCGCGCAAGAAGACCGAGGCGCAGCTGAAGGAGGCGAAGGAGAAGCTCGAGGCCTGGGTGGGGGAGCTGGAGCAGCGGACGCGCGAGATGGTCCTCCTCAACGAGATGGGCGACATCCTGCGCGCCTGCCTCACGACCGAGGAGGCCTACGGCGCCATCGTCCGGGTGGCGCAGCAGATCTTCCCGGCGAAGGTGGGGGCGCTCTACGTCATCTCCTCCTCCCGCGACTCGGTGGAGGCCGCGGCGGTCTGGGGGGACCCGGAGCTGGCGGAGGAGTCCTTCGCCCCGGCCGAATGCTGGGCGCTGCGGCGGGGGCGGATCCACTGGGTCGAGCACGCGGGCTCCGGCCTGGTCTGCCGCCACGTGCACCACCCCGCCCCGGCCGGCTACATGTGCATCCCGATGATGGCGCAGAGCGAGGCGCTCGGGATGCTGCACCTCATGCAGCCGGACGACGTCCAGATGACCGAGAGCAAGCAGCGGCTGGCCGTCACCATGTCGGAGCACATCGCCATGGCGCTGTCGAACCTGCGCCTGCACGAGACGCTGCGCAGCCAGTCGATCCGCGACCCGCTGACGGGGCTCTTCAACCGGAGGTTCATGGAGGAGTCGCTCGAGCTGGAACTGCGCCGGGCGGCCCGGAACCAGCGCCCGCTGGGGATGATCATGATCGACCTCGACCACTTCAAGTACTTCAACGACAACTTCGGGCACGAGGCGGGGGACCTGCTGCTGAAGGAGCTGGGGCTGCTGCTGCGGGGCAACATCCGCGGCGAGGACATCGCCTGCCGTTACGGGGGGGAGGAGTTCACCCTGATCCTGCCCGAGGGGAGCCGCGACGTCACCCGGCAGCGGGCCGAGTTCTTCAAGGAGGCGATCCAGCGCCTGGATGTCCACTACCGCGGCATCCCCCTGGGGCGCATCACGGCGTCGATGGGGGTGGCCGTCTTCCCCGACCACGGCCGCAGCGCCCAGGCGCTCGTCGAGGCGGCCGACAAGGCCCTTTACCGCAGCAAGAACGCCGGGCGCGACCGCGTGACCATGGCGGAATAGGCTCCATCCCCCGATTTCGTCCAACGATTTGACAGAATAGGCCCCATTCTGTCAAATGATTTGACGGAATGGGGGTATGGGGCGGCGGGAACCGGAAGGGGGCCCCGAGGCCCCCTTCCCTGCATTCGGGTCAGGCCTTGTCCTCGAAAATCCCGCGGTAGGTGAGGCCCGCCAGGAGCGCGCCCAGGATGGGGGCGAGCCAGAAGAGCCAGAGCTGCGCGAGCGCCCACCCCTGGACGAAGAGCGCCTGGCTGGTGCTGCGCGCGGGGTTGACCGAGGTGTTCGTGACCGGGATGCTGATCAGGTGGATCAGCGTCAGCGCCAGCCCGATGGCGATGGGGGCGAACCCCTGCGGCGCCCGCTTGTCGGTCGCGCCCATGATGACGATGAGGAAGATGAACGTCATCACCAGCTCGCACAGGAAAGCGGCCCCGAGCGCGTACCCGCCGGGGGAATGCTCCCCGTACCCGTTGGCGGCGAACCCGCCGCTCAGGCTGAAGCCCGAGCTCCCGCTGGCGATGAGGTAGAGGACCAGGGCCGCGAGCGCGCCGCCCAGCACCTGGGCCACGATGTACCCGAACAGGTCCCTGCCGGGAAAGCGGCGGCCCGCCCAGAGCCCGAAGGACACGGCGGGGTTGAGGTGGCAGCCGGAGATGTGGCCAATGGCGAAGGCCATGGTCAGGACGGTCAGCCCGAAGGCCAGGGCCACGCCGGCGAAGCCGATCCCCAGGTCGGGGAAGGCGGCCGCCAGGACCGCGCTGCCGCAGCCGCCGAGCACGAGCCAGAACGTGCCGATGAATTCGGCGCCCAGTTTCTTACCCATAGCGGAGTCTCCTTGTCGGAATACAGCCATTTTAGAAAATGGAAGCTGCATCGACTATAGGATAGGATTTCGGGATAATAAACAAAAATGATGGGTCAGGGGAGGTCGAGGAAGCGGACGGCGCTCCCCGGGTCGAGCTCCACCCGGCCGGAGCGGGGGTCGTAGGCGTAGGGGGTCCCCATCGGGTCCCGGGGGGTCCGGAGGCTCGGGGGGAAGGAGCCGGTCGCGGCGCGGTGGCGCTCGATGCGGTCCCTGAGCTCGGCGAGGTCCCGCTTGACCTGGAGCGAGTGGAGGTGGTTGCGGGCGTTGTCGCGCACCGCGTCGCTCGTCGCCTCCTCGTACTGGCGCCGCCAGAGGGCGACGGCGACCTCCTCGGCCCCCCCCTTCGACAGCGCCATGGCCGCCAGGCCCGCGAGCCACTCGGGCGCCCCGGGGACCCGGCCCGCCTCGAGCCAGGTGTCCCCCGCGGCGGCGTAGTCCTTCAGGTAGAGGTAGTGGACGAACCCCCGCTCGTAGACCAGGCGCCACTCGCGGGGATGCGCCCGCGCCCCCTTCTTGAGGAGCTCGAGGGCCAGGTCGGGCCGGCCCGCCCCGACCGGCGGGGGCTCGGAGAGGAAGCAGCTCCCGGCGCGGTAGGCGTCCTGGAGTCCCGGGTCGAGGGTGGTGGTGATGTCGAGGAGGGTGTAGAGGTTTCCGAAGCTCTCCCGCCGCCGCCCCTCGTCGTCGCGCCGCCCGTAGTACTGGATGGTGCGCATCCAGTAGAGGTCGGCCAGCAGGGGCTCGAAGCCGAGGGCCATCTTCTGGACCAGGCCGGGGGAGTTGAAGAAGAGGAGGTCGGGCTCCTCCCCGGCCGGGGAGCGCGCGTCGATGAAGTCCTGCACCGGGCCGACCAGCAGCGCCGCGGCCAGGGCGGCGCCGACGCAGCCGAGCACCACCTTCGATGTTTCCCCCCCCCCGCCTTTCATTTGAAGTCCCGCCGGGCGAAGATGAGGATCGAGAGGGCCAGCAGGAGGGCGATGTAGACGACGGCGTAGGCGCCGGCTCCCCCCACGGCCCACCACTCGACGGGGCGCGCGTAGCCCGCCGTCTGCAGGACGGCACGGCCGTCGATCAGGTTGAAGTTCCCGAAATTGGGGATGACGTAGTAGAGCGCGCGGCCGAGAGCCTCGACGGCGGGCGATCCCGAGAGTTCGCCGAAGCGGCGGAGGTCGGCGTTGAAATGCCCGATGACCCAGAGGAAGAAGGTGAAGAGGGCGGCCAGGGCCGGCGTCGAAAAGGTCGAAAAGAGGAGCGCGAGCGCGGTGGCCAGGGCGAGCGAGAGGAAGATGAGGCCCACGGCCGGCAGGAGGCGCCCGTAGGCCCCCGCCGGCGCCCGCCCCGTGTAAGCGAGCGCCAGGGCGAGCCCCGCCGTCATCACGGCCAGGTTGACCCCGAGCGTCGAGAGGAGGCCGAGGTACTTGCCCAGGATCAGTTCGTGGCGCCGCACCGGCTTGGCCAGGAGGGCGTAGACGGTCCGTTTTTCCAGCTCCTTGTAGACCAGGCCGATCCCGATGAAGATGGCGATCAGGAGCCCGAAGACGGAGATGGCGCCCAGGCCCAGGTCGAGGATCACCTTGTCCTCGTTGCCGAGGGTGAGCTGCCCCAGGGCGAGCGAACTGCCGATCATGACGAGGGCGAAGAGGATCAGGTTGTAGAGGATCTTGTCGCGGACCGTTTCGCGGAAGGTGTTCTCGGCGATGGCCAGGATGCGGTTCATGACGCTGCCTCTACTTTCCGGTCACCAGGGTCTGGAAATATTCCTCGAGCGAGGGGCGGATCGGGTTGACCGAGACGAGGTCCAGCCCGTGGGCGAAGACGAAGCCGAGCACCGCCTCGAGGTTTTCGCGGTCGTCCGCACGCAGGTGCAGCCGCTCCCCCATGGCCCGCACCTCGGAGCACCAGGGGCGGAGGAGGTCCGGGGTGGCCTCGGTCCAGCCGGAGAGGATGATCTCGTGCCCCGCGATCCGCGCCCTGAGGATGTCCTCGAGCGTCCCCGCCTCCTGGAGCCTCCCCCGGTCGAGGATCGCCACCCGGTCGCACATCGCCTCGACGTCGGGGAGGATGTGGGAGCTCAGGAAGACGGTCACCCCCCGCTCCCTCAGCCCGGTCACGATGCGGCGCACCTCCATGCGCCCGAGCGGGTCGAGCCCCGACATCGGTTCGTCGAGGAAGACCACCTCGGGTTCGTTGACGAGGGCCTGGGCGATCCCCAGGCGCTGGACCATCCCCTTGGAGAATTTGCGCAGCTGCACGTCGGCCGACGCCGCGAGTCCCACCTCGCCGACGAGCTCCCGGACCCTGCGGGCGAGGGGGGGCCCCGCCAGGCCGAAAAGCCGGCCCATGAATGTGAGGAGCTCCCGGGGGGTCAGGTAGTCGTAGAAGTAGGGGTTTTCGGGCAGGTACCCGATCCGCTCGTGCATCGCGGTGTCCCCCGCCGGGCGCCCCAGGATGCGGGCCGAGCCCGATGTCGGGTGCAGCAGGTGCATCAGGAGCTTCAGGGTGGTGCTCTTGCCCGCCCCGTTCGGCCCGAGGAAGCCGAAGATCTCCCCCGCGCGCACCTCGAGGGAGAGGGCGTCGAGCGCGCGCACCGGCCGCTTGCGCCAGAAGCCGACGGCGAAGTCCTTGGTCAGGTTTTCTATCTCTATGACGGCCATAGGGGCGACCCCGAAAGTCCAATGAGTCCGGGCACTCCTGCTTTTCGGCAGCGGGGGCCGTTCACTTCAGTTTTTGGGCGCGCTGGCGCTGCACTTCGTACAGGGTGATCCCGGCGGCGACGCTCACGTTGTAGGAGCCCACCCGCCCGGCGATCGGGAGCGAGGCCACGAGGTCGCACTTCTCCCGCACCAGCCGGTGCAGCCCCGTCCCCTCGTTGCCCAGCACCAGGGCGACCGGGACGGTCAGATCGATCTTCCAGAGCGGCTCGGGCGCCGCCGCGTCGAGCCCCACGCTCCAGTACCCCGCGCCCTTCAGGCTCTCGATGAGGCGGGAGACGTTGGGCGCCCGCGCGAGGCGGACGTGGGCGGCGGCCCCGGCGCTCGCCTTGACCGCCGCGGCGCCGAGCGCGGCGGAGCGGTGGCGCGGCACGAAGACGCCGTCGGCGCCGGCGGCCTCGGCCGAGCGCAGGACGGCGCCCAGGTTGTGGGGGTCTTCGATCCCGTCGAGCACCACCAGGAGGCCGGGGGTCCGGGCCGCGGCGAGGACCTCCTCGACTTCGAGGGTGTCGATTTCGGCGGTGACGGCGAGCACCCCCTGGTGCCGCTCCCCGCCGCACCGGCGGTCCATCCACTCCCGCGGCTCGAAGGAGAGGCGCACGCGGCGCTCCCCGGCTTCCCGGACGATCTCCTGGACGCGGGGGTTGCGCCCGCCGCGCTCGACGGTGATCCGCTCGATCTTTTCGGGGTGCGCCCGGAGCGCTTCCGCCACCGCGTGGATGCCGTAGATCAGGGACATGGCGCCTCAGACCGCCTCGAGGATGCGGCGCGCGCGCGCGGCCGGGGAGAGCACCGGGCGCGGCAGCGGCAGGCGCGCCCCCTCGTCGCAGAGCGGCGCCAGGGTTTCGAGGTCGGGGCCGGAGCCCTGCCCGGTCAGGACCGCCCGGATCGGGTGGTAGAGGTGCCGTCCCTTGCGCCCGGTGGCCGACTTGACCTCCCCCACGATCCGCCGGTAGCCCTCGGGCGTGAGCGCTCCCCCGGCCTCCACCCGCCGCACGAAGTCGAGGGCGACCTCCCGCCCTTCCGGGGCCGCGAGCGCGGCGCGGGCGTCCGCATCGAGCGCGGGCGGGTCGGCGCCGTAGACGACCTCCGCGGCCTCCGGGAGCTGGTCGAGGTGGTCCACCCGCGTCTTGACCAGGTCGATCACCCTGCCGGCCCAGGCGTCCAGGGCGGGGGAAGATTCGGCGGGGAGGAGGCCCGCCGCCGTGAAATGGGGGCGCGCGGCGCCGAGCAGCTCCGTCCCGGGGATCCGGTGGATCCAGGTGCGGTTCATCCAGTCGAGCTTGGCCGTGTCGAAGATGGCGGGGCTCTTCTGCACCCGCCCGAGGTCGAACTGCTCCCTGATCTCGTCGAGCGCGAGGACCTCCCGGCCGTCCTCGGGGGGGGACCACCCGAGCAGCGCCAGGTAGTTGACCAGGGCCTCGGGGAGGTAGCCGCGCCGCCGGAAATCCTCGATGGAAGTCGCGCCGTGGCGCTTGCTCAGCTTCTGCCCGTCGGGGCCCAGGATGGTCGACAGGTGGGCGAAGCGCGGCGGCTCCGCCGAGAGCGCCTCGTAGATCAGGACCTGGCGGTGGGTGTTCGACAGGTGGCCGTCGCCGCGCACGACGTGCGATATCCGCATCAGCAGGTCGTCGACGACGCAGCAGAAGTTGTAGGTCGGGCTCCCGTCGCTGCGCACGAGCACCGGGTCGCTCACCTGGGAGGTCTCGATCTCGATCCGGCCGAAGACGAGGTCGTCGAAGCCGACGCACCCGGGGCGTACCCGGAGGCGCAGGGTGAAGGGGTCTCCCCTCCCCACCCGCTCCCGGATCTCGTCCGGGGGGAGGCGCCGGCAGGTGCCCGCGTAGCGGGGGGTCTCCCGCCGCTCGAGCTGCAGCCGGCGCGTCTCCTCGAGCTCCGCGGCGGAGCAGAAGCAGCGGTAGGCACGGTCCTCGTCGAGGAGGCGCGCGGCGTAGCGGCGGTAGAGGTCGTAGCGGTCGGTCTGCCGGTAGGGGCCGTACTCCCCCCCCCGGTCGATCCCCTCGCTCCAGTCGAGCCCCAGCCAGGAGAGGTCCTCCACGAGCTGCCGCTCGAAGCGCGTCTCGCTCCGCGCGGCGTCGGTGTCCTCGATGCGCAGGACGAAGGTCCCCCCGTGCCGGCCGGCCAGGAGCCAGTTGAACAGGGCCGTGCGCACGTTCCCCACGTGCAGGAAGCCGGTGGGGCTGGGCGCGAAGCGCACCCGGATCGGATTTTCGGAATTCATGGTCTCATCCCGTGACAGGTGCCGGGGCGCGGGCGAGGAGGGCGACCGCCTGCGCCGACACCCCCTCGCCGCGCCCCTCGGCGTTCATCCCCTCGCTCGTCGTCGCCTTGACGCTGACGGCCCCCTCGCCGAGTCCCAGGGCCGCGGCGATGCGGCGCCGCATCGCGGCCGCGTGCGGCGCGATCTTCGGCCTCTCGAGCACGAGCGTGGCGTCGACGTTCACCGCGCGCCACCCTGCGGCGGCGACGCGGCGGCCCACCTCCTCCAGGAAGAAGAGGCTCGCGCGCCCGCGCCAGGCGGGGTCGGTGTCGGGGAAGAGGCGCCCGATGTCGCCCATCCCGGCCGCGCCCAGGAGCGCGTCGCAGACGGCGTGCAGGAGCACGTCGGCGTCCGAATGCCCCTCGAGCCCCTTTTCAAAAGGGATCTCCACCCCCCCCAGGACCAGCCGGCGCCCGGTGGCCAGGCGGTGGTAGTCGATCCCCTGCCCGACGCGCATTTCCGGTCCGTTCACGGCCCCCTCCTTCCCGAGCAGCCGCCCGGCGATCTCCAGGTCGAGCGGGCGGGTGATCTTCAGGTTGTCGGGGGAGCCGGGGACCACCCAGACCGCGTGCCCCGCCCGGCGCACCACCGAGGACTCGTCGGTCCCCTGGAACCCCTCCGCCTCGGCGCGCTCGAGCGCCTCCCTGAGGAGCGCGGCGTGGAACCCCTGCGGCGTCTGGATCGCGTAGAGCTCCGCGCGCGGCGGCGTCCGGAGCACCCGCCCGCGCCTGGAGACGCGCCCGATGGTGTCGGTCGCGGGGAGGGCGGGGACCGCGGCCCCTTTGGCCCACGCGGTTTCGAGCACCCGCAGCATCACCTCCTCCGGGCAGAGGGGGCGCACCGCGTCGTGCACCAGGATGACGTCGATGTCCGCGGGGAGCGCCCGGACGGCACCGAGGACCGAGTCCTGGCGCGTCTCCCCCCCCGCAACGCAGCGCGCGCGGCCGCCGAGGAGCGCCTCCGCCCGCGGGATGTGCGCGGCCGGCAGCGCCACGACGATCGCCCGCACCTGGGGGAGGAGGGCCATCCGCTCCACGGTGCGGCAGAGGATCGGCCGGCCGGCGATCTCCAGGAACTGCTTGGGGACCCCGGCGTTCATGCGCGTGCCGGTACCGCCGGCGGCGATCACCGCCGCGGCCCGGAGCCGGCTGAGGGTGCGTGTGTCGGGCATACGGGCGGCTACCGTTCCTTCAGGCGTTCTTTCTCGTCTTCGCCGTTGCTGAAGCGCGCGACCGTCCCGCCGCGGTCATAGGAACGGCGCTCCTGCCGGGAGCCCGGTTCCGCCTCCTCGGGGAAGCGCCCGAAGATCATCTTCCCCGCCGTCGTCTGCAGCACCGAGGTGACCTGGGTGGCGATGGTCTTGCCGATCATGCGGCGGGCGTTGTCGACCACCACCATCGTCCCGTCGTCGAGGTAGGCCACCCCCTGGTTGTACTCCTTCCCCTCCTTCAGGATGAACACCTTCATCGTCTCGCCGGGGAGGACGACGGGCTTGAGCGCGTTGGCCAGCTCGTTGATGTTCAGGACGTCGACCCCCCTCAGCTGCGACACCTTGTTGAGGTTGAAGTCGTTGGTGACGATCTTGGCTCCCATGTCCTTGGCCAGTTCGATCAGCTTGAGGTCCACTTCCTTGACCTCGGGGAAGTCCTTTTCGACGATCTGCACCGACACCCCGGGGGCGGACTTGATCTTCTCGAGCACGTCCAGCCCGCGCCGGCCGCGGTTGCGCTTGGCGCTGTCGGCGCTGTCGGCGATCTGCTGCAGCTCGCGCAGCACGAAATGGGGGGCGACCAGCGTCCCCTCCAGAAAACCGGTCTTGCAGATGTCGGCGATGCGGCCGTCGATGATGACGCTGGTGTCGAGGATCTTGCACGACTTGCGCAGGGCGCTGTCGGTGAAGATCCCCCCGAGCGAGGTGAGGTCGAGGAATTCCCCCTTGCCGGCCCCCGAGAGCATCCCGATGTAGGTCATCAGGATGAGGATGAGGATCTGCACGAAGGTTTCGGTCTGGGGGTGGACGAAGTTCATCCGCCCGACGACGAGGCTGACGAGGCTCGCGCCGATGATGCCCAGAAGCGAACCGACCGCCCCCCCCAGCAGGGTTTTCAGGGAGAGCGCGCGGATGCGGTACTCAACAAAGAGAATGACGAGCCCGAAAACAATGCCGAAGACGAAGGTCAGGTAAAGATTGGGCCCGAAGGGGCGCACGTAGAAACCGCTTATCAGGATGGCGGCGAAGAGAAAAACCCGGATGATCCAGAGATCCATCGAGGGACTCCTTTGGTATAAACCGAACGCTATCAATGGAAAAAAGAAAGTAAAGCCAGAAATGGATTACGGCTGACATGCATACAATCTAGCAGGAATCGGCGGCGCAGTCACCTTATATTCCTGGACCGGCGTCAGGGGAAGATCAGCTCGGCGAGCTCCGCCACCGTCCCGATCGGCACGAGCCCGATGCCGCCGACGGGGTCGACGAGGGGGAGGTTCCCCGCGGGGAGGAGGACGCGGGAGAAACCCATGGCCGCCGCCTCGCGCACCCTCAGGGGGGCCTGGGGGACGGGGCGCACGTCGCCCGACAGGCTCAGTTCCCCCACGAGCACGGTCCCGGGGGTCAGCGGGCGGTTGCGCAGGCTGCCGAGGATGGCGGCGAAGAGGCCGAGGTCGGCCGCGGGCTCGTCCACCTCGAGCCCCCCGGCGGTGTTGACGTAGATGTCGCTCCCCGTCATCTGCACTCCCAGCCGCTTTTCGAGCATCGCCACCAGGACCGAGATCCGGTTGTAGTTGACGCCGTCGGCGACGCGGCGCGCCGTGCTGTACTGGGTGGCGACCACCAGCGCCTGGATTTCGACCAGGAGCGGCCGCGTCCCCTCCATCGCGCAGATGACCGAGCTGCCGGCCGAAAGCTCCCGGTCGGGGAGAAAGAGGCCGGAGGGGTTGGCGGCCGGGACCAGGCCGCGGGAGGTCATCTCGAAGATGCCGACCTCGTTGGCCGCCCCGAAGCGGTTCTTCACCGCCCGGACGATGCGGTGGTTGCGCCGTCCCTCCCCCTCGAAATAGAGGACGACGTCGACGATGTGCTCGAGCGCCTTCGGTCCCGCGATGGCGCCGTCCTTGGTGACGTGGCCGATGAGGAAGACGGGGATGCCGGTCCGCTTGGCGAGGTTGAGCAGCGTCATGGCGACGTGGCGCACCTGCCCCACGCTCCCGGGCGCCGATTCGAGCGACCCGGAGCACGCCGTCTGCACCGAGTCGACGACCAGGGCTCCCGGCCGGACCTCCTCCACGGCCGCGAGGATCCCCTCGAGGCTCGAGTCCGCCAGGAGGTAGATCTCCCCGGCGCCGGCCGCGGGCGCGCCTTCCGCCCGCTCCCCGAGCCGGTCGGCCCGGAGCCGGATCTGCTGCATCGACTCCTCCCCCGAGGCGTAGAGCACGCGCACCCCTTCCCCCTCGAGATTGCGGGCGATCTCGAGCAGGAGGGTCGATTTGCCGACCCCCGGCTCCCCGCCGAGGAGGATGAGGGACCCGGGGACGATCCCCCCCCCGAGGGTGCGGTTGAACTCCGGGTTGCGGGTGTCGATGCGGGGGACCGCTTCGGTGGAGATGTCGCCCAGGCGCGCGGGCCTCGCCGCGGGCCCCCCGCCCGCCGGCGCCTGCCCGCGCGGGCGGCGCTCCTCCACCAGGGAGTTCCAGCCGCCGCAGTCGGGGCAGCGCCCCAGCCACTTGGGGGAGGTGTAGCCGCAGTTCTGACACTCGAAAACGGAGCTCTTCTTTTCCATCGTCCTTCCGATCGGTCCCGGATCCCCTGTTTCGGCCCGGTCCCGGTTATTTCACCTTTTCGCGCCGCTCGAGGACGGGGTCCGGCCGCAGCATCGAACAGAGGAGGGCGCAGTCCACCCCCGGGAGGCGCACGAGGCGCCCGAGGATCTCCCGGCCGCGCGCGGCGGCCCCTTCGTCGTCCGCCCGGTTGACCAGCGGCGCCAGGAGGGCGCCGGCCGGCCTCCCCTTTCCCCCCCCGAGCGGGTGGGCCAGCACCCGGGCCACGATCTCTTCCGTGACGGGGACCCCCTCGGGCACCCCCGCCAGGGCGGCCGCGTGGCGCGCCCGGTGCACGTGCTCCTCGTCGAGCGGCGCGCCCAGGATGTCGAGGCCCGCGACCGGGACCAGGTGCGTCGTCAGGGGGTGCACGACCGGCTCGTGTTCCGCCGGCGCCTTGAAGGGGAGGGAGCGGCTCCCGTCCGCCTCGATGACGAGGACGTCGACGTCGGCGCGGGCGGCCAGCAGCGCGATCTCCTCCGGCGGCGACCCGAACACCCGGTCGCGGTCGTCGGGGGCCCCGGCCACCAGGCACTGCCCGTGCCGGTCCAGCAGCGGCCCCAGCGCGGACAGGGCGCCGGTGGCAACGACGGCGGGGGAGAGCGCCACCTGCTCCCGGCTGATGTGGGTGCTGGTCGTGGTCACCACCCGGAGCCCCCGCGCGGCCAGTTCCCGGGCCAGGCGGAACATGGCCGTGGTCTTCCCCCCGCCCCCCACCAGCGAGACCACCGCGCCCGGTCCCACGCCGAGGGCGTCGGCCAGCGACATCCCTGCAGTTGTGCTCATCCCGCGATTATATAGCGGGCGCCGGTCACTCGGGAAGGCCGATCCTCCCCGGCTTGCGCCCGAGGTCGATCGCCTTCAGCCGCTCCAGCTCCTCCTCGAGCCGGCGGATCCGCTCCTCCCGCTCCCCCGCCTCCGCCTTCAGCCGGTCGATCCGGGCGTGGAGCCGGAGCACGTACTCCGCCTGCCGGCGGTAGGCGCTCTGCGGGAACTCGGCGATGAGGCGCCGCAGCGCCGCCTCGGCCTGCACGAGGTCGCGCCCGGAGTCCTGCGCCACGGCGCGGGAGAGGCCGAGGAGGTAGAGGGCGTGCTCCCGGCCGGGCGATTTCGGGTGCTCGAGCAGGAAGGCTTCCAGCGATTGCGAGGCCAGGGCGTAGTCCCCCGCCTGGAACTGCGCCGCCCCCACCTCGAGGAGCGTGGGCTCGGACGCCTCCCCGGGTCCGGGTTCGGGCGCTTCCTCCGGGGCGGGTTCGGGCGGCTCGGGGATGATGGCCTCGGGCGCCGCGGCCGGCGCCGAAGCCGGCGCAGCCGGCGCAGGCGTCGGCGCAGGCGCCTTTTTGTGGCAGGCGGGGAGCGGCAGCAGGAGCCCGAGGAGCAGGAGGAGGCACGGGCTTCGAAGGGCGGACGGGTGCATAGGGTACCTGTGGCGCATCACGCCGGGCGGCCCGCCAGCGCCGGGAGGAGGACGCGGAAGAGGGCTCCCCCCCCCGGATTGTCCTCCACCCAGACGGCGCCGCGATGGGCCTCGACCAGGGTCCGGCTGATCGCCAGCCCCAATCCTACCCCTTCGCCGGCGGTTTTCCCCCCTTTTTTTGCCTGGTGGAACTTTTCGAACACCTTCTCCCGGTCCGCCGCGGGGATGCCGGGGCCGGAGTCGGCGACCGAAACCAGGGCGTAGCGCTCCCCCCGCAGCTCGCGCCGGAGCGCGTCCGGGACGCCCGGGGGGGGCTCGTCGACGGCCTCGAGCTCCACGCGGACGGTGGAGGCTTCGGGGGCGAAGCGGATGGCGTTGGCGAGGAGGTTGACGACCACCTGGATCAGGCGGTCGCCGTCGCACTCCGCCTCGAGCCCCTCCGGGGGCCGGGAGAGCACGATGTCGATCCGGCGCTCCCGGGCCTGCACCTCGATCTCGGCCGCCGCCCGCTCGAGGAGGGGGGCGAGCTCCCGCGGCTCGAGCCGGTACTCGATCACCCCCGCCTCGATCCGCGACAGGTCCAGCAGGTCGCCGATCATGGCCATCAGCCGCACCCCGCTCTGCCGGCAGAGCTCGAGCAGCCGCCGCTGCCTTTCGTTCACCGGCCCGGGGATTTCCTCGACGAGGACCTGGACGGTCTCGAGGATGGAGGCCAGGGGGGACTTCAGTTCGTGCGACACGTGCGACACGAACTCCTTCTTGAGCCGGTCGAGCTCGTCCAGCCGGCGCGTCATGGTGTTGAAGTCGCGCGCCAGCTGCGAAAACTCGTCGTCGCGCGAGGTGTCGAGCCGGTAGAAGAACTTCCCCTCCGCGATGGCCCGCGTCCCCTCCGTCAGGTGGGCGAGCGGCCGGGAGATGGAGCGGTAGATCAGAAAGGAGACCAGGGCGCCGATGACGAGGACGGCCAGGGTGGAGACCCAGAGCACGAGCGCCGCCGTCTCCCCCATGGCGCGCGACTGCTCGACCTGGTCGCGCATGGCGCCGAGGCTGGCCTGGTAGACCGAGCGGGCCTCCGCCTTCAGCAGTTCCATATCCGCCTGCAGCGAGTCGGGGAAGGGGGCGCCCGGGGCCGGCCGGGCGAGGCGGGCGTCGAGCTGGCGGGTGAACGCGTTCCACCCGGCGGCCAGGCGCACGATCTCGCCCCGCTCCCCCGCCGACCCCGCCTGCCCCCGGAGTTCCGCCAGGTCGCGCTCGAAATCGTCCCGGTACTCCCCGAGCGGCCCGAGGTAGTCGGGGTCGGCCAGGGCCAGCGACTTGCGCGCGTACTCCTCCACCAGGTCGAGGTCGCGCAGCGCCTGCAGCGACACCAGCGCGTTCTGCGAGCCGACGCCCGAAAGGGCGCGGTTGATCGCCTGCATCCGGCCGATGGTGACCACCTGGTACGCCACCAGCACGGCGAGGAGGAGGAAGAGCAGGAGGTATCCCAGGCTGATGCGTGTCGTGATCTTCATAGGTCGGTCGCCGGTCCGGTCAGTTCATGCCGTAGCTCTTGAGCTTGTTGCGGATCGTCTTGACGTCGAGCCCCAGGCGGCGGGCGGCCTCGGCCTTGTTGTTTCCCGTCTGCCGCAGGGTGCCGAGGATCAGCTCCTTCTCCGCCTCGGCGGCGGTGGCCCCGGGGCGCAGGACGAGGCCCGGTTTCCCCCCGGCCGGCCCCAGCATGTAGGGGGGGAGGTGCGAGGGTTCGATCCAGGGCCCCCGGGCCAGGATGACGGCGCGCTCCATCACGTTCTTGAGCTCGCGCACGTTGCCGGGCCAGGCGTAGGCGGCGAGCAGCTCCATCGTCTCCCCCTTGCACGACTCGACCCGGGCGTTGTGCTTTTCGTTGAACCGGGCGATGAAGGCCTGGGCCAAAAGCGGGATGTCCTCCCTGCGCTCGCGCAGGGGGGGGAGAGTGATCGTGAAGACGTTCAGGCGGTAGAAGAGGTCCTCCCGCAGCTTCCCGCTCTCCACCGCCTCGCGCGGCTCCCGGTTGGTGGCGGCCAGCACGCGCACGTCGACGGCGAACTCCCGGCCGCCCCCGACCCGCCGCACCTTCTGGTCCTCGAGCACCCGCAACAGCTTCGGCTGCAGGGCGAGGGGCATCTCGGCGATCTCGTCGAGCAGGAGGGTGCCGCGGTGGGCGCGTTCGAAGCAGCCGGCGTGGACCCCGGTGGCCCCGGTGAAGGCCCCCCGCTCGTGGCCGAACATCTCGCTCTCCATCAGGTTTTCCGGGATGGCGCTCGAGTTGACGGCGACGAAGGGGCCCTCGGCTCGCGCGCTCAGCCGGTGGATGGTCCGGGCCGCCAGCTCCTTGCCGGTCCCGCTCTCCCCGGTGAGGATCACCCCGGCGTCGCTCGAGGCCACCGTCCCGATCAGGGCGTACACCTCCCGCATCCCCCGCCCGGCGCCGACGAACTCGCCGAAGCCCGCCCCCCGCTCGAGCTCGGCCGCCAGGCGGCGCGATTCCCGCCGCTCCGCGATCTCCTCCTGCACCTTCTCCAGGATCGTCCGGAGCTTGGGGTAATCGATCGGCTTGGTGATGAAATCGCGCGCCCCCCGCTTCATCGCCTCCACCGCCAGGTCGACCGTCGCCTGCGCCGTGACCAGGAGGACGGGGCGGTCGGGGTCCCCGGCCCGGAGGCTCTCGAGCAGCTCCATCCCCGTCATCCGGGGCATGACGACGTCGGAGATGACGAGGTCGGGCTGGAACGATTCGGCCAGCTCCTTCCCCTCGGCCCCGTCGGAGGCGGTGCGCACCTCGAACCCCCACCCGGCCAGGCGCAGCTCGAGCACCTCCCGCATGGCGGGCTCGTCGTCGACGACCAGGACCCTGGTTCCGGGATTCTTCTTCGCACCCATCCGCGCTGTCTTTCCGCCCGGGGACCCGGGCATCGGCACCCTCCTGCAAAGTATAGCGGATAGCCCCCCGAGGTGCCATAATGGCACGCATGAACGACCCGAGCGAGAGCGCCATCAGCCTGATCCGCGCCGCGCGCCGCATCGTCGCCTTTTCCGGGGCGGGGATCAGCACCGAGGCGGGGATCCCCGATTTCCGGAGCCCCCGGGGGGTCTACTCCAACTCCGACGCCCTGGAGTGGCTCTCGGCCTCCGGTTTCCGCCGCGACCCGGCCGCCTTCTACCGCGCCAGCATGGGCCTCTTCTCCACCATCGCGCGCGCCGCGCCGACCGACGCCCACCGCCTGCTGGTGCGCCTGGAGGAGCTGGGGAAGGTCGAGGCCGTCGTCACCCAGAACATCGACGGGCTGCACGCGGCCGCCGGCTCCTCGAACGTGTTCGAGCTGCACGGCACCTGGCGCACCGGGCGCTGCAGCGAATGCGGCGCCTTTCACAGCATGGCGCCCCTGTACGAGAAGATCCTCCGGGGGGAGACCGACGCCCCGGGGTGCAGTCTCTGCTCCGCCCCGGTCCGGCCCGACATCGTCCTGTTCGAGGAGCTCCTCCCGGTCGAGGCCTGGCAGGGGGCGGTCGCGGCGGTCGGCCGCTGCGACCTGATGCTGGTGCTCGGCTCCTCGCTCGTGGTCTACCCGGCGGCCGAACTGCCGATGATGGCGGTCTCGGCGGGGGCGAAGCTCGCCATCGTCAACCTGGAGGAGACCTCCTGCGATCGCGCCGCCGCCGCCGTGGTGCGCGGCCGGCTGGGGGAGTTCGCCCGCGCGGCCCTGGCCGCGTTCAGCCCTGCTCCGCCGGCGCCGCCCTCTTCATGAACCAGGCGTAGAGGAGGATGGTCGCCACCCCCAGCGCCAGCATCGTCACCATCGTGAGGGCGAGCGACAGGGTCGTGCCCCAGACCAGCGCCACGAAGGCGGAGACGGCCGAGTTCCCCCCGAGCGCCAGAAACCCCTGGCAGGAGGCGGCCAGGCCCCGCTGGCTGGGGAAGAGGTCGAGGGTGAGGAGCGTCAGGCTCGGCATCGCGATCGACATCCCCGTCACGTAGACGAACAGGGGCAGGAGGGTCCAGGGGAGCATGGGGGGGAGGAGGAGGTTGAGCGCGAGGTTCGCGAGCGCCGCCACGCTCATCACGACGTAGCCGACCAGGATCGTCTTCCCCCCCGAGAGGCGCCCGGCGCAGCGCCCGGAGATCCAGGCGCCGATCACCATCCCGACCGCCATCGGGAAGAAGAGATAGAGAAACTGCGTCTCCCGGAGCCCCAGGTGCTCCATCAGGAAGACCGGGGCGCCCACGATGTAGATGAAAAAGCCGGCGCCGATCAGGGAGAGCGAGGCGCTCGCCATCAGGAAGGCCGGCTGGGTCATCACCTTCCAGTAGGAGCGGGCCAGGTAGCCCGCGTTCAGTTTCTGCCGCTTTTCGGCCGGGAGGGTCTCGGGGAGGAACTTCCAGGAGCTCAAGAAGAGAAAGGCCGCCATCGCGGCCATGAAGACGAAGATCGAGCGCCAGCCGAACCAGACCTGGAACCACCCCCCCAGCACCGGGCCCATGACCGGGGCGATGGTGAAGATCGTCGCGACGTGCGACATCAGCCGCTGGGCCGCCGCCCCGTCGAAGAGGTCGCGCACCACCGCGCGCCCGATGATCATCCCCGCCCCCGCCGTGGCCCCCTGCAGCGCGCGGAAGACCATGAGCGCCTGGACGCTGGTGGAGAGGGCGCAGCCGACCGAGGCGGCGAAAAAGAGCGCGAGCGAGAGGAGGGTCAGGCGCTTGCGGCCGTAGGCGTCGCTGATGGCGCCGTGCCAGAGCGACATGAGGGCGAAAACGAAGAGAAAGGCCGTCATCGTCTGCTGCACGGCCGCCGTCGGGGCGCCGAGGCTCTCGCCGATCGCGGGGATCGACGGCAGGTAGGTGTCGATCGAAAAGGGCCCCAGCCAGGACAGGGCGGCCAGGACGAAGGTCAGCCCCGCCATCGAAGACCCGGGGGGAAGCTTCCGTTCATTCTGCGGATACGCGGTCGTCGACATGAATGCTCTACAATCCTCTCCTGGTTTCCTTCACTCTCATAAAAGGTGGCTTGCGGGGGCGGGAGGCTCGGGAAGGCTGCCGCCGCCCAAGCCCGCTCTACACCATCAACTGCGGCTGACAACCCGTCATTCGCTCAAAACAATCGGAAATAGTACCACAGTTGTTCTCAAGGTCGAATACCTTGTGCTAGAATCGGTCCAACCGGAGGACCGACAGCATGTTGCGAAAATCCCGACGCACCTTTCTCAAGAACGCTTCCCTGGCCGGCGCCGCCCTGGCCGCCGGGCGCCTCCCCGCGGGCCGCGCCGCCGCGGCCGCTCCGCCTTCGGGCGCCGGAGCCCGGATCTACGTCGACCCGGCGCAGAAGATCGCGCCGCTCGACCGCCGGGTGTTCGGCTCCTTCATCGAGCACCTCGGCCGGGCGGTCTACGGCGGCGTCTACGAGCCGGGCTCCCCCCTTTCGGACGCCCGCGGCTACCGCCGCGACGTCCTCGAAGAGATCAAAAAAATGCGGGTGCCGGCCATCCGCTACCCGGGGGGGAACTTCGTCTCCGGCTACAACTGGCTCGACGGGGTCGGGCCGCGCGAGAAGCGGCCGGTGGTCCTCGACCGCGCCTGGAACACGATCGAGCCCAACCAGTTCGGGACCGACGAGTTCATGGAGTGGTGCCGGCTGGTCGGGACCGAGCCGGTCATGGGGCTGAACCTGGGGACCGGCAGCGCCGAGATGGCCGCCGCCCTGGTCGAGTACTGCAACCAGGAAAAGGGGACCAAATGGAGCGAGCTGCGGCGGGCGCACGGGATCGAGAAGCCGCACAACGTCCGCTACTGGTGTATCGGCAACGAGATGGACGGCCCCTGGCAGATCGGCCACATGCCCGCCCGGGAGTATGGCCTGAAGGCGCGCGACGCCGCGCAGCAGATGCGCATGGTCGATCCGTCGCTCCGGCTGATCGCCTGCGGCTCGAGCAGCCCCGGGATGGGCACCTACCTCGAGTGGGACCGGGAGATCCTGGAAGAATGCTACGACATGGTCGACGGGCTCTCCCTTCACTGCTACTACCGGAACGACGCCGAGGAGACGGGGGCGGCCGGGGACACGGCCAGATTTCTCTCCTTCAACCTCGAAATGGAAGAGCAGATCCGGGAAGTGGCCGGGGTGTGCGACTACGTGCGCGCGCGCAAGCGCTCGCGTAAACGGCTCTGGCTCTCCTTCGACGAGTGGAACGTCTGGTACCGCGAGCGCGGCGGGGACGGGAAGCGGCAAAGAGCGCCGCGCCTCCTCGAAGAGGTCTATAACCTCGAAGACGCGCTCCTGGTCGGGGGCTTCCTCAACTCCCTCATGCGCTCGGCCGACCGGGTCCACATCGCCTGCCTGGCGCAGCTGGTCAACGTCATCGCCCCCCTGGTCACCAGCCCCAAGGGCCTGTTGCGCCAGAGCACCTACTACCCCTACCTCTGGGCGCTCGAGCAGGCGCGGGGGGAGGTGCTCGACCTGGCCGTGGAGTCCCCGGCCTACCAGGTGGCGGGGAAGGGGGCGGTCCCCTATCTCGACGCCTCCTGCACCCTCGACAGCCAAGGCAATACCAGCTCCCTCTTCCTATTAAACCGCGACCTCGAGAAGGCGCGCGAAGTGGAAATCGTCTGGCGCGACGCCGCCCCGCGCGCGGTCAAAAGCGCCCGGGTCCTGACCGGCGACGACCTCAAGGCGGTCAACACCTTCGAGGCCCCGACCCGGGTGGCGCCGCGGGAGCTGGCGCCGCCGCGGCCGGGATCCAAAATGACGCTCGAACTCCCCCCGCGCTCCTACGCGGCGCTGGAGTTCAAACTCTAGGAAACGTCAGTATTTGCCGTACGTTTTGGTGCAGTCGATCCACACCCGCATGTTTTCGGGGTTGACCTCATCGAGCGACGAAGCGGGGGACATCATGAAGCCCCCGCCCGGCGCGGCCGCGTCGAGGATCCGCCTGCACTCCCGCTCCACGTCCGCCTTCGTCCCCATCTGGAGCGTGGATACGGGCATGTTCCCGGCGATGCAGATGGTTTTGCCCACGATCTCCTTGGCCTTTGCCATGTCGACCTGGTCGAAGCGGGCGATCGCCTTCCCCCTGGGGAGCTCGGCGATATACTCGAGGCGCGAGTTGTAGTCCCCCTCGAAGAAAAGATCGGGGGTGTACCCCTTTTCGATCAGGGCCAGGCAGACGGCCTTGAGATAGGGCCAGTAGTACCTTTCGAACTGCTGAAGCGACATGAAGCCGTGCGCCCCGCGGTGCAGGGGCATGAAGACGGGCTGGAAGCCGTCGGCTGCCGGGGTGGCGGTGATCCGCTCGAGCATGAGGCGGCACATCTTCTGGCACGCGCGCTCGAGCTTTTCGGGGCGGCGGAACATGTCGAGCATCGCCCCCCGCATCCCGCGCAGGAAATCGGAGATCATGTCAAACGGCGAGGCCACCCCCATGAGCGGCATGGCGCAGAAAAAGCCCGCTTCCTCCACCTCGCGGCCGAGTTCGGCCCAGTTCTGTTGCCAGCGCACCGTCTCGCGCGCCGCTTCCGTCAGCGTCTCCAGCATCTTCACGAAGTCATCTGAGGCCAGGGTGCTATAGGGGAGCATGTTGTAGAGCGAAGTGAGGGGGGGGAGCTGCCCCAGCGGCCCCATGATCCCATAGGCCCGGGGGAGATAGACGCGGACGAGGAAGTCGCTCATGTCGTCGAGGAAGTGGTCGTACTCGTCCTCCTTCATGTACTCCCCCTCGACGAACTGGTGGGTGTGGTGGCGCGCCACGCCGTGCCCCGGCCACTTCGTCTGCCGGCTCTCGACCCCCTCGAGCGTCTTGCCGCACGCGCTCGCGACCAGCAGCAGCCGGTCCGGCTCGTACTCCCGCGCCGCCGCCAGGTACGCCGCCCGCCACTTCGGAAAATCGTAGAACGCGTCCCACGCCTCCGCCCCCGCGAACTTCGCCGGGAAGTAGCTCAGCCCCAGCGACACCGGCACCCGGTCCGGCTCCCTCAGCTCCACCGCATCCACCAGCCTCTTCACCCGTTCGTCGTAAGCCCTTTGCCCTTCTGTCTTTTCCGCCTTCTCCATCTCCCCTCCTCCGCTCGTCTTCAGCCCCGACCTCCGCCCCGTCCGGAGCCCCGATCTCCCCAACCCGCGAAACGGCCCCGATTATACAGCACCCCCCCTTTTCCCTGTCTCCCTTTCCTCTCAGCCCTGCTCCTCATCCTCTTTCCCGCCGCCCCGATAACGCAAAAGGGCCCCACCTCCCTTCCTGCCGACCCCCCGATAACGCAAAAGGGACCCACCTCCCCAAAGCTTCCGTAATGACAATCCCCCCGCGACAAGCTAAACTGCACTCATCCCAATGTGCCGGGGTGGCGGAACTGGCAGACGCACAGGACTTAAAATCCTGGGTCCCGCAAGGGACGTGTGGGTTCGATTCCCACCCTCGGTACTCATAAAAGACTTATGCGAATTTGCATTTTAGGGTATTTTGCAACAACCACTTACTCTTTAACGTCTGCAGCGTAAATATTAGAAACATTTGGATAGCACCCTGGTACGAATCAGAAGCTATCGACCCACGGCCGTTTTGGTGCGGCCACCATGCTGCGTGATGCGAGGACGGCACTTGATCTTCACCGCGCCCCGGGTGAAGGAGTCGTCCGAGGCCTTACTCGACCACACATAGGCTTCGCCGGTACCGAGATGGCTCATTTTGTCGGAGGTCAGCTCGCTGAGGGCGGTATTCGCCTTCTGGATGTGTTTCAGCCAGGCGGGCGAGTTGAATTTGTGCATGATGATCTGTGAAGACAGCTCGATCAGCGAGACCGGGACCGATGGCGGGTCCTGAGAGGCGACCATGATGCTGGTTCCCTTGTGTCGCATCTCACGGACAACCTCTACCAGGCCGGAAACCAGGTCATCGTTCTCGATGTACTTGTGGGCTTCATCGAAAACCACCAGCTTATTGAAGGCGCTTCCCTGATGGGTTGCTTCCGAGAAAATCTGCAGCATTACCACGAACAGACCGAGGGCCTCGTCCTTTTCGATGTATTCATCTCGCAGATCCACGATGATCAAGCGGCCCGGGCGAATCAGATCCTGGAGACGCTGGTTATCATCGATATATTCGCTGGCGAACAGTAGACGCGTTTGGGCCAGCTCTTTCAGGTGATCGGACAGACCAGAGTTATCGATGCCTGCTCGCAGGGCATCCAAAGTCAGGTTATCCCGCAGCCCCCTCATAATGAGATTGATTTGCCGCATATACATGCTCTGGCTGCCAATCGCTCCCATCAGGAATTTCCAGTGCGCCGCCTTGAGTTCGGAGGCAGAAAATGCAATCGGCTTAACCTCGATATCCGGGTACTCGGCCCGGCGATCATCCGCCTTGTTTGCCGGGGTAAGAATCAGCACATCCTTCATGGCCTCCGGGTTGGCCTTGTAACGCTCTCGAAGGATGCGGATCTCTTCATCCACCGAGTTGGCATTGATCATCGAAGTAAACTCCGGCGCATATTCCTGCGTCGGGCTGTAATGAAAAATGACCGTGGCGAGCGGGCTTGGCAGTACATTGATGTGCTGAAGCGGCATAGAGGCCATTTCAATGACGGTTCCAAGGGTGTAGCTCTTGCCACCTCCCTGCACTCCAAATAGGCTGATGGTATGAGTGTGGTTAAGATCCAGTGCAACCTTTCTTCCAGAGATGTCTCCGAGTAAACCGTATTGGATGGAATAACCGTTTACACCCAGAATGATGTCATAGCTGACTTGAGGCGACGGCTCAAATGCGGATTGCTCGGATAGTTCAGACCCGGAAACGATAACAGATCCTTCAGCTTCGTTTGCCAGTTCAGGGGCGATGGTCGGTTGAGAACTAACGCTTAAAGAATGCTCCTGTTCCTGCGCAACTTTTGGAATAGATGCATATTCCTCTTCGTCAATTTGGTAAGGTGGTGGTGTGATTGGTTCAGCGGAGTCAGCGCTCCATATGTTGTCTACGATCCAGGATATCGAGCGTTCTCTTTTGGGTGCGACAAAAACCGCAGTCTCAAGTTTCGGCACGTTTAGTATAAACTGCTCGCTCAGAAGGTGTGCGGTCGGTTCTTCCTCAATCTCGACGGACACAGGCTTGCGGCAGCTCTCCAGCAAGGCGTGAATGAGATCCTTGCCGATGCGGTGGAATTCGATGCCCACCTCGTTGTCCGGGGCTTCGGTTCCGGCCTTTTCAAAATCGAAGATCAGGGCGCAGCGTCTGAATTGAAGCGAGTAGCCCTGTTCGATGGATTCAAGTAGGCCTCGCGCTTCCTGCCCCGCAGTCACATCAAAGATTCCGTAACGCAGTGAGCGTTCCAGGTAGAACCGAAGGATCTGAGCCAACTCCCGGCTCTTTAGCAACCTATCCGGCCGGTCCGGCTTTTTCAGGGCCGGATCAAAGTGGCGCTGGAGGATGCGCTCGCTCTGATTGATCTGGGCGGAGATCCGCTCCTTCAGTTGGTTGAAGGCCGCGAAGTCGCCGACCTGCGAATAACATTTCACCTCGACCAGATTGCAAGTGATCGTCCTAGTGTTTAAATCCAGGTCGAACAAACCTAAGTCGGTGCGTTGCAGGCTGATGGCATCGTTGATGTCGTCTGAGTCACCGCTTGAGCGGTAGAGGTCCGTGTGTGTGTCCAGCGGCACAATGACCTGATTGCTCAACGCGCCCTGATACTCGAGATAGAGCCGTGCCAGGGCCAAGCCAAGAGCCTCTGCTTGTTGCGGGCGTGCGGAAATCAATTTCAGGGCAAGCTGACCTGAAAGCGACCGCAGGTTTGCCAGGATCTGAACCGACTGCTCGCCGTCGGCGGACAACCCATGCTCAAGCAGCACCGGCTTCAGCATGGCCTCCAGCTCATCGTTCGAGCGCGAGGAGATGATCAGGTTATGTGTCGCCTGGGAGCTGGCTCCTGGCACATAGTCAATCAAATAGTCTGGTCTGTTCTTCCGGCCGCCATGGTCGAAAAACTCAATCCCCATATTTCGGTCGATGGTGAACACCCAATCACTGATCTGGTGAACCTCGTAGATCAGCTCTCGTTGGGCCACCTCGAGGCCAAGGGTCACGACGGGTACGGCCTTGAAACTGGCGCCAGAAGCAGCAACCGCTGAGGTGGCAAAACAGAGGTGACGGCTCAGCGACGACAGCAAATCGAAACAAGCAGCGTGGTTGTCCGCGCCGAGGGAGCGCCCGACAATCGGCCGCTTATTCCAGAATGTGCCCGAATCGTCATCGACGAATTCAGTGTCGAAGTCCTGTATCAACCCGTGCAATGGCGTCACTCCCATCGGTTTTTCGGCGATGGAAAGCTCCTCGGCGGGAAACACATCCAGAAGAACGCTGATGTGTGCAGGAAACTCCTTGGAGTTTGCATGGAACTCATTCAGCGCGTGCTTGGCCAAGTTGAGCTTCGAGAACAGATGGCTGCCAGTTGAAGTCGCAAACGCGTCGGCGGCTTCATTTACCGTGGCTCCAGGACGGACCATGGATTCAAGTGCCTCACCCAAAACCGGCGAGTCAGGATCCGAGGTAAAGAGCCGGATGTCATAGCGCAAATCGGCGTGCTCACGCTTTTGCTGGAGCGATATCAGGGCCTCCGCTACCACCGAACCGGCCCCGGGGTTGAAGATATTCAGGGATAGCTCTCGCACATACGGATGCTGGGAGAGATAGCGCTCGATCTTGTCCGCAATGACCTTTCCGGAAATATCGGTTCCCGCCGCAGAGGGCTCGGCCAGTCCGAGGGCAGAACAGATCTCCGCCATCAGGCCACGGGAATTCTCCTCGGCGGTCGGTGCGTAGAGCGCCCAAAACGCATTCAGGTTGTCCACCGGAGTGAAGATGCGGCCATCCTCTACGGGAATACCGACCGGATAGGCAGAGGGCACAAGGCCATCCAACAGCGCGGAACGGACATGAGGAATGTGATCTTTCCCTCCAGACTTGATCTTCTCGATCCAATCCTTGCCCAGGGTGACCCAACTGCTCAGCCATAAGGCGCGGAGCGGATGGGTTGGTGAGACCAACACAGCCTCGCGATGCCTTCCACGGAAGTCGGTCAAGATGACATGAATGGAATCTACGGCCAGCACGTTTCTGAGCGCTTGCAGGTGCTGCTGACGCTCGGCACCGGAAGTCGTCTCGGCCTGACGGATGAGGTTCCTGACCAGGTCAAGGTAGCTTTCAGCATATGCGAGGCATTCCTTTTCCGAGTCCCGGAACGACAGCCCCTGCATGATCAGCTCGGCAGTGTCTTTGCGCACCGCTGCAAAAAACTCTTCGCGAGCAGCCAGGAAGGAAGCCATCGCGGCGGAAGATGGCAGCGTGAGTCCGACCTCGGAGGGCGGCTCGGCGGTATCCAGGTTGATCTGCATTCGCCAGCCCGACGGGTGCTTGGGCTCCGCCAAGATGCGCTGCTCGATGGTTTTGAGCATACGCGACAGCGGGATCTGAACAGCTCCCTCACGACCGAATTTTGCGTGCAGGGTTTCCTGGCGGGAGGTCTTCTTGGAGCGACCGCCCTCGGCCCAGGCGACACCACTGATAGCGATATCATCGGGATCACGTTCATCGCCCAGGGCAGTCAGTTGCAGCCGGAAACGTGCATGCTCCAAGCTCTGCTCAATGGGGATGGCGCGTTGCGGCGGTTCTTCCTCAATGTTGCCACCGGGCAGGACGTAGAAAGGTTCGCTCTCATAAGAGCGTTTAGCTCCCTCGGAGGCGGAATCCGCTTCGAGCGGAATCGGATCGCCATCGGCCGTCCAAGGCATTACACGGATGAAATGCCATCCTTCCTCGAATTCGATTTTATTGAGTTTGGCCAGGTTGGTTGTGCATTGCAGGC